>JAGOGT010000002.1 GCA_017996595.1 Candidatus Cloacimonadota bacterium | reverse complement strand
CTAATGGCGGCAATGGCACCAATATGCGCCAGGCCGTAGGCAGAACCTCCACCTAAGATCAGAGTTACTTCTTTTTTCATGGCTCCAGCCTGGCGGCTGCGCTGTGGATGTCAATAGAAAAGGTTTCAGGTGTCAGGTTTCAGGTTTCAGAAAGTGGAAGGGTGGAAGGGTGGAAAGGTGAATCGGTGTCAGGTTTCAGGTTTCAGAAAGTGGAAGGGTGGAAGGGTGGAAAGGTGAATCGGTGTCAGGTTTCAGGTTTCAGAAAGTGGAAGAGTGAATCGGTGACAGGTTTCAGCGTGTTCTTCCCTAATAGCCTCCCGCATTCCTCCCTCATCATCATGCGGGTGGAATGAGGGAGGAAACACGGTGGGCAAAAGCGCTACTCGGGAAAAAGCTTGCCCTCTAACAAATGAATTGACATATATCGGGAATCGGAAATCTTGGATAGACTAAGCTGGATTAATATGCAAACAATAAAAATAGATATCCCTGGAGGAACAAATGAAAGCCAATGGATGCCGCTACGGAACGCACCGGGTAATGGAACCCAAGGGCGTGCTACCCCAACCCGCACGAGTATTAAATAATGACATGACAGAGATTTGGGACAATGAGCTGCTGATCGATGTGATCCGCCTGAATGTGGATTCTGCTTCCTTTCACCAGATAAAGAACAAACTGGCTGCCCAAGGCCATGCGGATATGGAAAAAGCCTTTGCCGAGCATGCGGTGGATCTCACCACCCGCACCGGTAAACATAAGAATGAAGATACCGGTTCCGGGGGCATGCTGATCGGCCGTGTGGCTGCCATCGGCCCAAACTTTGAAATGAAAGACAAGATCGCGGTAGGCGACAAGATCGCCAGCCTGGTGTCGCTTTCCCTTACTCCGCTGAAGATCAATAAAGTGAAAAGAGTGCTGCTGGACAAAGATCAGGTGGAGATCGAAGGCCAGGCCATCCTCTTCAGCAGCGGCATCTATGCCAAGCTTCCGGAAGATATGGATGAAAATCTGGCGCTATCGGTGCTGGACGTGGCCGGAGCTCCAGCGCAAGTAGAGCGTTTAGTGAAAGCCGGAGACACAGTGGTAATCCTGGGTGCCAATGGTAAAAGCGGAATTTTATGCAATGCCATTGCCCGGGAACGTGCCGGAGTAACGGGCAAGGTTATCGGCATCGTGCGTAATCCCAGTTACATAGATACCTGCATGGCTACAGGCTGTACGGATGTAATCATCGCCTCGGCCACGGATGCTATCAGCATCGAGCGGGAAGTTCACAGGCTCACCGATGGCAAGATGGCGGATGTGGTGATCAATGTAGTGAATATCGAAGATACGGAATTGCCCTCCATTATGGCCTGCAAAGACCGCGGCCTGGTTTATTTCTTCTCCATGGCCACTTCTTTCACCAAGGCCGCTTTGGGAGCAGAAGGAATCGGTGCGGATGTGGATATGATCCTGGGGAATGGCTATGCCCGGCATCATGCCGTTATTTCTCTGGATCTGCTGCGTCGCAATCCCGTGCTCATGAAGCTATTTAAAGAGCGTTACACGGACTGAAACCGGGTAGGAAAATATGAGTAAACTTATTGATATCAAAAGCATTGCCACTCCCAAGGAATGGGCGGATTGGCATTGGCAACTGAAAAATCGCATTACTACACCTGAAGAACTGAAAAAATATATCAAGCTGCATCCTGAGGAAGAAGCCGTATTCAAGGCCAAGGGCTTCTCCTTCCGCATGGCGATCACTCCTTATTATCTGTCGCTGATCGATCCTAAGAATCCCTTTGATCCCGTGCGGATGCAGGCGATTCCGCGGTTTGCGGAAAGCGAAATGTCTGCTTCCGATATGGCTGATCCCCTGCATGAGGATGCCGATTCGCCGGTTCCGGGAATGACGCACCGTTATCCGGATCGCGTTCTGCTGCTCTTAACCGATCAATGCGCCATGTATTGCCGGCATTGCACCCGTCGTCGCAAAGCGGGAGAACACGATGCTCCGATGCCCAAGGACAACGTGGACAAAGCTTTGGAATATATAGCCAAACATAAGGAAGTGCGCGATGTGATCCTTTCCGGCGGCGATCCCCTTACCCTTGGGGATGAACGTCTGGATGAGATTCTTGGCCGGATCAGCAAGATTGAGCATGTGGATATCGTGAGGCTGGGAACCAGAACGCCGGTGGTGCTTCCGCAAAGGATCACCGATAAGCTGATAACCGTGCTTAAAAAGTACAAATTCGTGTGGGTGAATACGCATTACAACCATCCTCAGGAGCTTTCTCCCGAGGCCTGTGCCGCGCTTGCCAGGCTTGCCGAAGCGGGTCTTCCCCTGGGTAATCAATCGGTGCTGCTAAAAGGTATCAATGATAATGTGGACGTAATGAAAGCCTTGGTGCATGGGTTGGTTAAGAACCGTGTGCGCCCTTATTACATATATCAGTGTGATTTATCTGAAGGTATTGCCCATTTCCGCACTCCCGTGGCCAAGGGTATCGAAATCATCGAATCCCTGCGCGGGCATACTTCCGGGCTTTGCATTCCCACTTTCGTGGTGGATGCCCCAGGTGGCGGCGGCAAGATTCCCGTGATGCCAAATTACCTTATTTCCCAGATGCCGGGACGTATCATCCTGCGCAATTATGAGGGCTTTATCACTGCCTACACCGAGCCCGGCTTCACACCGCAGGATGAGACAGAATACAAAGATCAATGCCCGGCGGAACGCCAATCCCAGGAAGGGATTATGAGCCTGATGCGGGGCAAAAAAGTGTCCATCGGCCCTGCCGAAACAAAACGTAATCTCAGGCGGAAATAACAGGGACGTCTTTTTTGCAGCAGGTAAGATCCCCCGAAACGCCCTTTCTGCCGTGGCTAGCTGCGGCGGATAGAAAGAATATTGCGATCGTGGGGATCTGCAAAAATGCCGGTAAAACCACGCTGCTGAATGCGGTGCTGAAGCATTATCCCGATCTCAAATGGGGAGTGCTGAGCACCGGACGCGATGGGGAAAGCACCGATACGGTTTTTAAAACCCCCAAGCCACGGGTGCAGCTGACTCCGGGAACGATATTCTGTGCAGATGCACAGAGCCTGGAAGAGCACGGTTCCGCGATTCGTATCCTGGCCAGAACGCCCTGGCAGAGAGGCGGAAACCGGCTATATCTGGCTAGTGCGATAACTGCCATTGCCACGGAGATCGGCGGTCCCGGAACCGCTTCGGCGCAAAGTGACTGCGCAGTGCAAATGCATAAACTGGGCGCAGAGAAAGTGCTGATCGACGGTTCTTTAGACCGGAAGTCGGTGGTGCTGTCCGGAAGCGTGGATAGTTTGCTGCTGGTAGCTGGAGCCAGCTTTGGCAGCATCGGCGAAATCATCGCAGAGCTGGAGAGACTGATGACCCTGGCTGCCATTGAACCCGAGCCAAAGCTCTCTGCGGCAACCAGAAACAAACTGCGGGACAGCCGGGAACTGATGCTATATGCAGAGGGAAGCTGGAAACCTGCGGGCTTCACGTCGCTGATAGGCAAGGAGAAAGAGCTCATGGAACTGCTGGCAAATAATCCCGGAATCACCTCCCTTTATATCCCTGGAGCGTATTCAGCAGCGCAGCATCATCGCCTGAATGAACAGCTGAAGGGCATCAAATTGCTCTTTCGTCATCCGGAATGCCTCAAATTGCCGGCCCCAGAACTGGAAGCCTTTCTACAGAAGCACCGCCCTCATTGCCTGATCCCTTTTAAGATAAGCGCGATTATGATCAATTCTGAGGGCATCGGTTCCGATTCGCATGATGCGGAGCAATTCCGGATAAAACTACGGCAAGCCTTTCCCAAGGTGCCGTTGCAAGACCTGATGGAGCTGTAAATAACCATGATAGATAGAGATAAAGTAACCACTACCTCCGTAAATCTCGGCTTATTCTCAAATATCCTTCTGTCCATTGCCAAGATCAGCATCGGCATTTTGGGGCATTCGGCAGCGGTATTGGCGGACGGGGTGAATTCCAGTTCGGACGTAGTTTATTACATTGCCGTGAAGATCTTTATGCATCATGCCCGCAAGCCTGCCGATACCGAACATCCCTATGGGCACCGCCAGTTGGAATCCATTTCGGCGATTGTGGTGGGTGCCTTCATTCTTACCACGGGAATTGCGATATTCTGGGAATCGATAAATAAGGTATATGACATCCTCTCAAATTACGAGACCGGGACTACCGCCTCAATCTTTGCCCTGATAATCGCCCTGATCACCTTTGGACTGAAGATCTTCCTCTATTTTTATACCCGCCGTAATGCCCGGCTTACCCAGAATCCCACCCTCAGAGCTTTGGCCAATGACCATCTGAATGACATCATGGCTTCCGTAGCCGTGATCGTGGGTGTGGTGATGGGACGCATGGGATTTTATTGGATGGATCCTGCTGCAGGGGCAATCGTAGCTATTTATATCATTAAAACCGGCATCGGCATTGTGATGGATTCCTCCGGAGAGCTCATGGACAGCATTCCCGATGAGGAATTCAGCCGGGGACTGCGCACTGAGGCGATGAAGGTGGAAGGCGTGCTGCGCGTGGATGAACTGGGGATACACCGCTTTGGGCCATATTACACTGTGGATATGACCATTGCCGTGGATGGCGGAATCAGCGTTAATGCCGGACACGTGATTTCCCACGCCGTGGAAGATAAACTCCTGGATGTATATAGCAGCGGGCTGCGAAATGTTTACATTCACTATCATCCTCTGGATTCCAAAGCCCCAATACCGGCCACATCCCCATCAACACAAGGTAAAAACTAAACTATGAATACTGGAAAACATATCTTATATGCGATCATCATTTTGCTGCTGGGCACCTTCAGTTTGTATAGCCTGGTAGCTGCTTTTGTGCCCGAAACTGCCAAAGCGAAGCAGGTAGCTCCCGCAGCTCCCGATCCCTGGATCACTGAAATCATTCCCGAGGGTGGCAGTATCTATTCGATTCTCAGCAAGCAGCCCCTCGATGGCAAGCAAACGGCCATCATCTCCTACCGGATGGGTGAATATATCGACGTAAGCACCATCCAGCCTGGGGACACCCTGAAGATCAAGCTGAATGATAATAAAAAGCAAATTCAGGAAATGCTCTTCATTCAGGAACCCACCATCAGGCACCATTTCAGCGTAGTGGCCGATTCCCTGATCTATAGCATGCAGCAATTGCCCGTAAAAGTGCAGCGCCGCATCATTGCCGGAACCATGCAGAATACCCTGGACGCCACGCTTTTGGCCATGGGGCTGTCTCCCAAGGATAAACAAGCTATAAACAATGGCCTCGAAGGCGAAATCAATTTCCAAAGGGATGCCCGCAATGGCGATCAATTCAAGGTCTTTGTGGAAGAGCGCGTTTTCGAGGGTAAAGTACTGCCGGGACGCACCATTCTCTATGCCATGTACAGCGGGGAACGCACCGGTACCAAGGAGCTGTTCCGCTACGTGGATGCCGAGGAAAATTCCGTATTGAACGGTCTTTACAACCTGGAAGGGAAAAGCAACAGCACCAGCGGCGTGGGCTTTCCTCTGGGACGCATCCACATGGTTTCGAATTTCGGCAAGAGGCTTGATCCCTTCTCCGGACGCTGGTCAAATCATCAGGGCGTGGATTATCGTGCCGGATATGGCACTCCGGTATATGCCGTGGCCAATGGCGAGGTGACCGAAGCCCGTTACCATGGCGGTTGGGGCAATAATATCATCATCAAGCATCCCAGCGGACTCAGCACTCAGTATGCCCATCTTTCCTCGATCGGGGTGAGAAACGGGCAAACCGTAAGAAAAGGCCAGGTGATTGGCCGGGTAGGTTCCACAGGCCGTTCCACAGGTGCACACCTGCATTTTGGCCTCATGAAGGGGAGAAGCTACATTAATCCCAGTAACCTGAAGATGGTGGGTGCCGAAAAGCTAAATGACCAGCAGATGGCTGCTTACAAACAGCAGATAAGTATCATCCGGGCAGCAATGGCAGCGCTTGCTACTCCCGTGGCTTATTCTTCCAAGGCAGGGTCCGGGAAGTCCTGAACGGGCTGTTTATCCTTATTCAGCTTGAAGATCTCCGGAAAGTGCGAATCGTAATAAAGCACGGTTAGTTCGTTATATTCCGAATAAACCACGAAGACATTGCGCGTGGTGGATAAAAACCAGATAAGCTGCTGGGTTTCTTCATCATACACATTGGTTTCCCCATGCAGTTCCTGAAGATGCCGCAGCACAAAATCATCATTCTCTTCGCTATTGGCAGCATTGTATTTTACGAACCAGCCAACGATCCGCTCTGTGGTGGGCTCCACAAAGAGGATCAGCGCGGATACATATTCATTTTCGCTTTGTTTATAGCGCACCAGTCCATCGGCTTGGCCATCCGCCATAAAGCCCTGGTTGATAAGCAAGCTATCTGCCTGCGCCAGGGGCATGGCGTATTCCAGATTGAACAAGCCCACTTGGGCGGATAAAGCCATGGCGCAAAGCACCATCAGGCCAAGGAGTATTATCTTTCTAATCATGTTTCCAGCTTTTTATTAGTGGCTTTGCGGTCAATAGAAATCACGCTATTTCTTCAGAAGCAGCCACATAAAGAAGGGGCAGCCGATGAAGGAAGTGATGATCCCCACGGGCAGTTCGATCGCCAGCAAATGCTTTGCCAGCAGATCACACAGCAGCAAAAACACCCCTCCCAAAATCAGGGACACCACATAGATCTTCTTTTGTGAGGAAGGGATGAAAAAACGCACCACATGAGGAGTGATGAGTCCCACAAAACCGATGATCCCTGCATAGGATACGCAGATCCCGATCACGACGGAGCTGATGACGAATACCAGGGTGCGCAACCTCTGAACCTCGATCCCCAGGCTGGCAGCATATTCATCGCCACAGCTAAGCACTTCCAGATCGTGCGATTTGAAAAACAAGTAGCCCAGCAGCACCAGGGAGAGCAGCACCAGCCCCAAAAAAACATACCATTCCTGAATGCTGAAAATGCGCCCCAGATTACCCATCAGGGTGCCCATAATAAGCGCCGTATCCTCCAGATTCAGATACATGATCAGCGAAATTCCCGCGGCAAAGAACATGGCCGTGATTACTCCGGCGATCAGTAAGCGGCCTTTATCGAAGCGTCCGTGATGCTGTGCCAGGCGCCAAACGATCAGCATCGTAAGGCTGGCTCCGGCAAATCCACCCAGGGGCATCAGCACCAAAAAGCCCATCAATCCGGCCACGATGCTGCCAAATGCCGCTCCGGAAGAGATCCCCAAAATGTAGGGTTCGGCCAGAGGATTGGCCAGCATCAATTGATACACGGAGCCAATTCCCGCCAAAGTCATGCCCGTAACCAGAGTCAAGATCAGCCTGGGAATCCTCACCTGGGTGATGATATTGGCATCGGGCTGGCCATAAAAGAGATAGAGCAGCACGATGGCCAGGCTGAACATAAACAGCAGCGTGCTGAGCAGAAAGCGTTTCACCGGCCTTCCCGCCAGGTGCTAAAAGCAGTTTGCAGCGCTTTCATGCCCTCGATGCTGCGGGGCGTGGCGCGCTGAATCAGATCAGGACTGATGGAATCCTCGAAGTAGATGTGGCCGGTTTTTATCGCAGGGATATCCTGCCAGCCTTTGCGGGTGCGGATATTGGCCAGGGTATCCTGCGAATAGCAGATCATGATGTCCGGCGCGGCCTTGATAATAGCCTCAGCGCTCACCCGGGCATAATCACGCTCCAAAGTGGGGAAGATATTATCCCCACCGGCAGTTTCGATCAGTTCTCCCACCAGCGAACTATCTGCAACGCTCATCAGGGGATCGCGATAGATCTCCAGATACACCTTGGGCCTCGCTTTGCCGGTATTGCTGGTCTTGATGTCCTTTATCGCGGTTTCCATGCTGGTGCGGAGTTGAGCAGCTTCAGCAGCGTGCCCGGTCAGCTTTCCCAGACGATTAATCTCGTTCAGCAACGCGCCCAGGCTTTTGGGATAGACCTCGATAACTTTCAAGCCCAGTTTCTTTAGCTCGCCTGCAATTCCTTCCTGCTCCAAAGCACTGCAGAAAACGAGCTCCGGCTTCATCGCCAGAATCGCCTCTTTATTCACGGTGCTGAAATTCCCCACCGGGTATTTGGATGCCAGAGAGGGCGGATAATCGCATTCGGCAGTTACTCCGCTGATCTGCTCTTCCGCTCCGATGGCACATAAAATCTCGGCTACTTCCGGGGAAAGCACCACGTAGCCACCCTTGCTTTGGGAGGCTGGTCCGCAAGCTCCCAGCAGCAGTGCCAGAATTATTAAAACGCTTAATTTTCGCACAAGTCCTCTCTCAAAATCTCTCTTTCTTCCATCAAGGCCGGCATCGCTTCCGCTGTCAAGCAGAAATCTCATCCCTATTGCTAGTCCAGGTGTTTTGTTGCTTATTCTACGTCCAAAGCGCTATTATACATAGAGATAAGCACACAATTTGTTCCAGCGCCATTAATTCCCATAAACCAGGAACTACTTATTACTTAGTATGTTACCGTGAGATGCCCATGTGATCCCCGGGCAATTGCATGGGCAGCGCATGGTCATCGCATGGAAAAGGAAGTTGAAATCGCCATAGCGAATGTGCAATATTGCCTTGACAGGAAACTTGATTACTGCTCTGCTGCTTTAGGGTAATTAAAATAGCAAAGGCAGAGGTAAATAGCTATGAATTCCAGTAAGTTATGGGACGGTATCGCGCTCTTTTTGGGCCTGCTCATCAGCCTCACGGTGGTGGCGTCCCTCACTCAGCTATTTGTAGGCGGAGAAGTGCTGGATACCTTTACCAAGCTTACCCTGCGCATCATCAATATTCTTTTTGCCCTGTCCATCATCCTCATGATTTTGATTTTGGTGCTGGAAAACGGCTCTCCGGCCAATACTCTGGCCTGGGTGATGGTGCTGATCTTTATTCCCGTGCTGGGTTTTATCTTTTATCTGCTTTTTGGGCGCAACTGGCGTAAACGCAGAGTTTTTACCAATAAAAGTGCTGCCGATGAAGGCTATCTGAGGCGTTATGGGGGCATCGGTTTTGCTGCCGCTGGAGCTTCGGAGCTAATGGGAACGATTTCCAAGCTTAGCCGCCTTCTGGAGAATAATAGCAAGGCAGCGCTGAGCTATCATAACCGGATAAGCCTCTTTGCCGATACCAATGAGGCCTTTAGCCACATTCTGGAGGGAATCTCCCTAGCCAAACACCACATTTATCTGGAGTATTTCTCCGTGGAAAGCGATGCCACCGGCAATGCGCTGAAAGATACGCTGATCCGCAAAGCCAAAGAGGGGATACAGATCTGCTTTATCTATGACGATGTGGGCAGTTGGAAGCTTTCCAGGAGCTACAAAAGCGAATTGCGTGAGGCAGGGGTGCAGTTTCTGCCCTTTATGCCGGTGTGGATTCCCTTCCTGAATAGCAGGCTGAACTATCGTAATCATCGCAAGCTGGTGGTGGTGGATGGCCATACTGCTTATCTGGGGGGACTGAATATCGGGGATAAATATCTGGGGAAACACCGCTATTTTGGCTATTGGCGTGATTCCCTGGCCAGGATCGAAGGAGAAGGTGCGCAGGCTCTGGAGGCGATCTTTGCTATGGATTGGAACTTTGTGAAAAGAAGCAGGAAAGAGCAGCATTCCGATCTGCCTCTTAGCCTTGAGCCCGGTTATACACCTCCCTCGGAGTTTGTGCCGGTGCAGATCGCAGCCAGTGGACCGGATAGTGATCAGGCCAGCATCATGCAGCTATTTTTTGCGGCGATCACCTCCGCCCAAAGATCAATATGTATCTCCACACCCTATTTGATCCTGAATGAAAGCCTGCGCATGGCGCTGAGGACTGCTGCCATCAGCGGCGTGAAGGTGCAGATTGTGCTTCCTGCCAAGGCGGATCACTTCATGGTGTTCTGGGCATCCCGTTCCTATTTCAGCGATCTGATGGAAGTGGGGATCGAGCTGTGGGAATATCAAAAGGGCTTCAATCATGCCAAGATAATGATCATCGATGATGGCATCCTGCTGATTGGCTCGGCCAATATGGATCTGCGGAGTTTCAATCATAATTTTGAGCTTACTGCCGCTATCTACGATCCGGACGTGGCAAAAGCTGCCTCCCTGCACTTTAATGAAGATATCCAGGCCAGCACCAGGATCGAAATATCTAAATTCAACCGCCGCAGCATGCTGCAAAAAAGCAAAGAATCGCTCTGCAGGCTGGTTTCACCCGTACTATAGGATTGGTATCAGGAAAGGAATAAATGGAATTTATCAAGATTGGTTTTAATGATGACTTGCTGGAAACAGCGCTGCACACAGCCGGAGATGATGCCCTGTTGATTTTTCCCACTCGCTCTGCTGCCGGATATGCGCAAAGCCGCTTTTATGATGCCTGGGACTGGCGTGAACTGCAGTTTCTGGCCATGGAGGATTTTGAAGCTGCGGCGATTATGGCAGATGCCCCGGTGCTATCGGAAGAAAAACGCCTTATCTGCCTGTATCTGGTTCTGTCCGATGAAGATAAGGAAACATTGCACATCATGTCCTATGGGGATATCGTGCAGTGGGGAAAGCGCTTTTTTGATTTCTTTGGAGAGCTGGCGGAAGAATGCCTCGATGCGGATGAGCTCTTAACACTATTGGATAAGGGTCCTTTTAACCTGCAGGAATGGCAGCAGCTATATCTGGAGAGAATCCTCGCGATTCGCAGGAACTATCAAAGCTATATCCTTAGCTTGGGTTTTACGGACAGGATTTTCTATCTGAATCCGCGTAGTTTTGTGTGTCCCTGGCAGGACAAGGAAATCGTATTTGTAAATCAGTATTATTACAATGCCTTGCATAAGGATTTGCTGCTGTTTCTGGAGAAAGCGGGAAACCGGATCAGCCTGATCTATCAGGGATTGGAACTGAAGCAACAGGATGGCGATTGGAAAGTGAAGGATTTTGATCTGGCCAAGGCTTGGGCAGAACTGGAGCAAAAACCCCGCTTGAGGCTGATCGAATGCGAAAATGAAGATCAAATGGCGCTGGCTTATCTTAGTGCTCTGGAAAAGGGAGACTTGGATGGTGGCACTGGAGTGATCATCGATAGCCAATTCCACCGTAAAAGCTATAGCCGCTATTTCGATCCCAAGCTCTTTCGGCATCCGTGTAGTTATCCCATTAGCGAAACGCAGCTTTATCAGGTGATCGCTTCACTTGCCGAAGGGCTAAAGGCGATGCAATCCCGATCTGGCTATCTGCCGATGAATCTGCTGGCCAGGCTGATCTCGAATAAGAGCTTTGTCCGCTATTTTGCCGGAAGGGACGATGAGGATACGCTGCTAAAGCTGCGAAGCCAGCTCCAAATGCCTCTGAAGAACGATTATCTCTATCTGGATGAAGCCTATCTCAGCACCTTGGGGGATTGCGTATTAAAACGCTGCTTGCTGAACTATCTGAAGCATCTGGAGGCATTTGGCCAGGTGAATTCCATTGCGGAATTATGCCAGCTTCTGGACGCACCTGAGGGCCTGGCCATCGCTAGCTTGATAGATGCGGAAGAAGCAATAAACACTACGGTGCTGAAAAGCTTTTGGGAGCAAGTGGCCAGTTTCCGGGCTATCGAAAGCCTGGGCCTGATAAAAGACTGGGCTGCCATATTCCCTCCTGAGGCCTTGGCTCTGAATCTTATAGAACTCTTTCTGGAATATCTGAAAGCCTCGAAGCTAAGCTATCAGATGCTGCAACCCCTATCTCCGGTTTGGGACATCAGTAACCTGCTGGATACCAGAAACCGTAGCTATTCCCAGGTGGTATTCTTCCAGATGATAGAGGGGATGGTGCCTGCCGCTCCCACGCCGGTATGGCTATTCAGCGAAGCTCAGCGCAAGCGCCTGGGAATGAAGAACTACGATGATATCCGCGCTTGGGAACGCTATTATTTCTATCGTTTACTGCTCACCAGCGGCACAGCGCTTTGCTTCAGCTACCGCAATGAAGAGCGGGACATCACTCCCAGTTCCTTCTTGGGGGAATTGCTCTTTGTGCTCTCGGAAAGCGGAGAAGACCTGCTTCCCGAAAAGAGCACGCTGAATATCGGCGATATCTATGCATCCAGAACGGATAAGAATATCCCAACGCCCCTTAGTGCCATGTGTAAAGAGCCGCTATGCTGCATGGATACCAATCCTCCTCAGAGCTTTTTCGTCCTCCCCTGCGATCCTGAGCAAGACTTTGGCGAGGCAGCCATGTTGCAATCGTCTGTTTCAGGCATTCTGCAGTTTATCCGCAATCCCTTTGTGTGGTATCTGGAAAACAGGAGCAAGATTTACGCTACGCCCTATGAAGCCCAGGAAACGATAGGCGCAAAGCTCTTTGGGAACATTATGCATGATTACTTTGCCCTCATCTTGAATCGCTATAAGGGGCACAATCAGAATGAACAGCAGCTGGATATCCTGTTTGGGGATCAGCAAGCCTTGCAGAATGAACTGCTGATGATCATCCGTGAAGGCAAATTCCGCTATCAGATTCCCAAGAATTACAATGGGGAGTTTCTGGCGGAATTCATCTCTCTGCGCCTGGCTGAATCTCTGCAGGTATTCTATGATTCCTGGCTGCGCCATAAGATATACCGTAAAAGCTTCCAGCTAATTCCCGAAAGTGTGGAAGCCAGGTGGGCCGATGATCCCAGCAAGTGCCTGGGAGAAGTGATCCATGCGGCCAGGCCTTACAGCATAAGGGTGAAGGGACGTGCCGACCTGCGCATCGAAATGGATAACGAAGCCCTGATCATTGATTTTAAAACCGGAGGCAAAGATATCAACCAATTGATCCTCTATGAATGGCTCTATTACCTGCTGGATGGGCTGATTCCGGAAGAAAATATCAGCTCTGTCTTCTGGATGATATTGGATGCGGAGCCCTCCAAGGAAAAGATCAGTCCCGATAAAAGGCAGGCACTGCTGGCAAAGATTCTGGAAACGCTTTCCACTTCCCTGGCAATGGGTTACCTGCAAGGGCAAAAAGCTACTGACCGGCAACGGCTGAAGAGCATCACCCGCGCCGATCTCTATCAACCCATTAAGGAGGCGAAAGATGCCTGAACCCATCTGCAGAATCATCAGTGCCAGTGCGGGTACGGGCAAAACCTACCGCCTGTCCCTGGAATACATCGCCATTCTCATCCAGTACTACGGCGTGGAAGATTTCCGCATCGACAATATCCTGGCCCTAACCTTCACCCGTAAAGCTACTGCGGAAATTCGTGCCCGCATCTTTTTGCAACTCGAATTGCTGCTTAATCCCAGCCCTAAAAAACCCGATGACAAGGCAAACCTGATTAAAAACCTCCGTAAACTTGTTTCCGGAGACGCAGCAGAACTCAGCATCGAAGAGCAAAATCGCATCCTCAGTGCTTATCGTGAGATCGGTTGCGACAGCTCCAAGCTGCAGGTGATGACCATCGATGCCTACATTGGCAGCATCTTTCGCAATATAGTGCGCCCCATGCGCAATATCGAAAGATTCGATATCGACAATCAAGCCGTGGCCAAGCGCATGCCCTTTCTGCTGGATCATCTCATGCAGCCCGAATTCAGACAGCGCCTTAATAAACTACTCTCCCGCGAAGTCCGCCGCTCTCTGGATAGCTATGAAAAGTTCTTCACTTCGCTGGTGAATAGCAGATGGCTGTACTATATGATTTTACGCCGCATCGATGCCCAGGCTTTACCCGGCGAAAAACGCGTGATGGACATCGTTCCCAGCCCCGATCCGCATCCCGAACTGGAAGCTTTCTACGCCCAAATGCAGAGCTTTATCACCATCCTCAGCGAACTGCGGATGGCAGAAGGCAAAGACTTCGCGGAAGACCTGCTGAATATTGATTTCCGCAGGCTCAGCGATGCCGGAAACGGAGGCTGGAGCGCAATTCTATCAACAATCCGCAAAGTGGGAACATCGCTGAACCTGGCTGAACGCATGCTGAACGTGCTAAGCGGCAAGAACATCTGGAATGGCAAGAGCATCAGTGGCAAGAAGTATCCCGAAGCCACACAGCAGCTTGGCGAAGCTCAGGCAGAAGCCAAACGCCATCTGGCCAATTACCTCATGGAAAAGCTCTATATCCCCGAGCAACAGGAGATTATCGACATCTGGAGCATCATCCTGAAGGAATATGACCGCCTCATCTACCGCTATAAGAACATGACATATAATGACATCTCGTGGTTCAGTTTCGAAGCCCTCTTCAGCGAGGAACCGCAGATCTTCGATCCTCAGTCCGAGGTATCGGCCACCGAATTTTACCAATTCCTCAGCCATCGCACCCGCTTTCTGCTGATCGATGAATTTCAGGATACCTCACTCATCCAATTCAACATCCTGCATCCCATTATCGCCGAGCTCACTTCCGGAGAGGGTTCGAAGCCCTTCCAGGGTCTCATCGTGGTGGGTGATGAAAAGCAATCCATCTTTGGCTGGCGGGGTGGAGAAAGAGATTTGCTGCTCAATCTGCCACATATTTTTGGCCCTTTGCAGCATCTCAGCCTGGAACGCCTGGGCCATTCCTGGCGTTGTCCTCCCAGTTTGATGAGTTTCATCAACCGCATCTTCCAATCTTCAGCTATCCATAATTTCCTGGAAGAGAACACGCTACGCTGGGATTATGAACCCATCCATAGCCCCAATGCCGATCTCGAGAAAGAAGTGGAGCTCAGTTTTTGCCTGCAGAATTACAGTCGGGTGGATTCCTCAGGGCTCGCTACCGGCGAGGTATATGCCGATTTCGTCCATCGCATGGTGGCCCCTGCCCTGAAAGAGGATCCCCATGGCAGCATTGCCATCCTCTGCCGCAAGGGAAGCGACCTGGCTAAAATCCAGACGGTTCTGGACGAGATGCAAATCTCCAATCTCTATCAGCCCGATCGCAGCATTGGCGAACACCCTTTGGTCAGCCCCCTCTTAAGCTGGCTTCGCTTCGTGGCCTGGGGAGATTGGGGCGATCTGCTCAGTTGCCTGCGTTCCGACTACCTAAGGATTTCCACGCCCCTGCTAAAAGCGGCTGTGGACATCATCGCCGCCTACGAGAGGGACAAGAATCCTGCTGAGCCCCATGCCTGCGATTTCCGCGATCTGCCTTTGCTGCAGCACTATGTATCTTTGGCAGCCATGCAGCGGGGCCTTTTGCCCTCGCATATCTGCCAGAGCTTTATCGACCTGGCATTGCCGCAGATGAAGCCTTCTCAGCGCGATCTGCTGAATCTGCATCACTTTATCAATATCCTCACCGATTGGGAGCTAACAATTGCCTCCGATGCATCCTCCATCCCGCAATTGCTTCTGTATCTATCCGAAAATTCCAGCGATGAAGACCTGAAGCAGGCCAGCATTTCCACCGAGGAAGGCCTGCAATTGCTTACCATCCACAAGTCTAAGGGCTTGGAATTCCGCCGGGTCTTTCTTTTTTACGATCTTTCCGCCAGGCATGCGGATGATGGACAGCAGCTTTCCTGGTCGCTGGCATATCGCGGCCAGGACTTTCATTTCCTGCAGGATTATGCCCTCAGCCTGCATTATGACAAGATTCTGAAAGCTTCAGATTACCGCGGCTTATGGGAGACAGGCGAGCGCAGGGCCATTCTGGAGGAAATGAATACCCTCTATGTGGCGCTAACCAGGGCTAAAAGCAAGCTGCACATCTATTTCTGCTACCAGAATCAAAAGCCATGGCCCGAATATCTGGAAAAGCGCGAAAAGCTGAATCTCCCCCTGCTGCTCTGCGATGCCTGCAACAGTTTCTTTAGCGAGAAAGGCAGCCCCAGGCTTGCTCAGGACGCTTTCCCGGAAGCAGATGAAGATGCTATTCCATCTGCCCATCAGCAGGATATCCTGCAGTATCGCGGAGATTATTTTCAGGCTCCGGAGGCACCTGCAACCAAAGCAGCAGAAGCTATCTCCAAGCCGGGCCCCCAGTCCGGATGGCAACTGCCCCGGGAATTTCCCTACCAAACCAAGCCGGAATTCAGGGAGATGGCAGCCCAAATCGAAAATCTGAACCTGAACTGGAAGCAGGTGTGGCTGCAAGATCAGGCCAGCATCATCGGCGAATTGCTGCACTATCACCTCAGCTTCATCATCAGGAATGAGAACCGCGAGCATGACTATGCGCATCGCCGGGCTTTGGCGCTGTATGGTTCTTTATTACCCGTGGAAGCTATTCGCGCTGCCATGGATACCTGCCGCAGCTTTTGCGCCCAAAATCCCTGGCTCTTTGAGGATAAGTGGGACTATATCCGCACCGAACTGGAACTGAAAACCTCGGCAGGCCTCATCCGCATCGACCGCTTGATGCTCTCTAAAAACAGCAAAGAAGCGCTGATCGTGGATTACAAGAGCGGCGGCATCCATGATCCCCTGCAATTGGAGAAATATAAGCAGGCAGTTTCCGGTCTTAGGGCACTGGCAGACTTCCACATTGCCACCAGGTTCTGCAAAGTGTAGTAGCAGTTAATCTTAACCTGATTAATGCTATTGGAGTACATGAGGCCATGATAAAACATTGCTTATAGAGAACTTATTTGGCCTCATGTACTTCAAAAGCAGGCAATAGTTTAACACGGCTTGAAGTCCAAACCGCTCATAAGA
>JAGOGT010000193.1 GCA_017996595.1 Candidatus Cloacimonadota bacterium | reverse complement strand
AATCGGACCAGCTATTCAGCGTGTAATTCATCTGGTAATTCTGAGAATAGGCAGGGAGATCGATGTAGTCATTCACCGCGTACTCATGCTCGCCATCTTCAAAGGTGAAATCGTAAAGGTTGTAATTCACCGCATAAAAGTCGTTCAGCAGCACTTCATCATGGAAGCCGATGGTATTGGCAGGGATCATTACATGGTTACCCTGATTGATGAGATCATGCTTCAGGCTGGAGAGGTCGCGGATGGGGAGATTGGGACAAAAGCGATTGTAACCTGCAGAAATCTGGCAATTGGGGTAGCCCGCGTGGAAATTCCAATCGTACGTATGCATCTGCGCGGAGAATTCCCGCTGCTCATACTGGGTTCTGATCTTGTCTGCAAAGCGGGCATAGGCTTTATTGAAAGGATGTTCTGCCACGCGGGTGGGATCAGATAGAGACTTGGCATTGCTATAGGGAGCTACATTAGTCCAGCGAACTTCTCTGCCGGCTCCGGCAATAAGCAGAAACTCTGCATCCCAGGTGCGAAAGGCTTCATAGGCAAATTGCGGTGTGGGAAAATCATCACAGGGATGGGGAGCAGTTACGATTATCGGACGCGTACCCTGGGGATTGAATACATATAGTCCCCAGCCAAAATCAAAGGCACCGGTTTCGTCGTCATAAGTGGGGAGAGTATCATTGTCGTCAAAATAGCTGGGATTGGGAATCTCACGCAAAATCCGGTAGTCCCTGCCGGTATCGGTATCATGAAAAAGCACCACCTGATAGGGAAATCCAGCGTCGTTAATGCTTGCTTGAGCCAAGTCCAATTCCCCGACAATAACCAGATCCACTATCCCTTGCCAGGTGCTGAGTTGTGCAGCATTAGGGATTTCATAATCGCCGAAACCGTTGCTTTGCGCGTCAAAGGGTGCATAAGTATTATATCCCTGGGTTGCCACTCCTTCGGCAATATGCGAAACCCAATTATCATAAGCACAGGTTGGCGCACTGCCCAGCAGGAAATCTCGGAATGAAGCGGTTTCTTCCAGCACTCCCAATAAGGGAATGGCGGCTATTAGAATCAGCATAATCGCTATTATTTTTCTCATGGATACTCCCAATCTTATGAATTCTTAATATGATTTTACAAACTGAGGAAACTGGCTAATCAAGTCAAGTGTTTTATCTGTAGCCTTCATGTCTTGGGCCTCATCTCCATGGGAATAAATCATTGACACAATTTCCCCTTGAAATTATGCAGTCTCATCAAAATATTGTAAGAGGAAGAGCGAGAGTGTACAAAGAGCCCTATCACTTCAATGTAAGCCGCTACTGGGATCCCGAGCGTTTCAGCAGGATCCGCAAATTCGCCGAAAAACTCCCTACCCCCTGCCTGGTAGTGGATATCGAGATCATCAAACAAAAGTATCTGGAACTGAAGCAAAGCCTCCCCGAAGCCAGTATTTATTATGCTGCCAAAGCCAATCCCATGGATGAAGTAATCATGATGCTGGCAGGCTTGGGAGCGAATTTCGATATCGCCTCGCGCTATGAGCTCGATCAAATGCTGCGCCTGGGCATCGACCCTTCCCGTCTCAGCTATGGCAATACCATCAAAAAGCCCGAAGACATCCGCTATTTCTACGATCGCGGTGTAAGGCTCTTTGCCACGGATAGCGAATGGGACCTCAATAATCTTGCCAAAAACGCCCCCAAAGCCAAGGTCTTCTACCGCATTTTAACCGAAGGCACCGGAGCGGATTGGCCCTTGTCCCGCAAATTCGGTTCGCATCCCGATACCATCTATTCGCTGATTCTGCATGGCGTGGAGCTTGGCCTGGAGCCTTGGGGAATTTCTTTCCATGTGGGTTCACAGCAACGCGATATCGGCCAATGGGATGATGCCGTGGCACGCTGTAAATACCTTTTCGACGCTGTGGCCGAAGAAGGAATCGAACTCCAGATGATCAATATCGGCGGTGGCTTCCCTGCCAATTATGTAGATCCCACCTTTTCCGTGAAAGAATACGCCGATGAAATCATGCGCTTTATCCGCGAGGATTTTGGAGATAATATCCCTCAGATCATCCTGGAGCCGGGGCGTTCCCTGGTAGCAGATGCAGGACTGATCGTATCCCAGGTTATCAATATTGCCCGCAAATCCAAGAACAACCTCTATCAATGGGTTTTCCTCGATGTAGGCAAATTTGGCGGACTCATCGAAACCATCGACGAATCCATCAAATTCCCCATCTACTTCGATAAGGAAGGCCTGGCCGAAGAGATCATTCTGGCCGGTCCCACCTGCGACAGCATGGATATCCTCTATGAGCATTACCATTATCACATGCCCGACACCGTAGTGCCTGGCGATAAAGTATATATCTTCACCACCGGCGCTTACACGCAAAGCTATTCCTCGGTTAATTTCAATGGCTTTCCGCCCCTGAAGTCCGTTATATACCACGATAAGGAGGACTAAAATGCTGCATTTACCCGTAGATACCCTAAAAGCCTTTATGGTGGAGGTTTTCGCCAGGCTGGGCGTACCCGAAGCCGACGCCAGAATGTGCTCCGAAGTGCTTATCGCCAGCGATCTGCGTGGCATCGAATCGCATGGCATCGGACGCCTGAAGATGTATTATGACAGAATCAAACAGGGCATCCAAATGCCCGTTACCAATATCGAAGTGCTAAGCGATCGTTTCGCCACTGCGGTGTGGGATGGCCATCACGGCATGGGGCATGTAATCGGCTGCAAAGCCATGCAAACCGCCATCGACAAGGCCGCGAAATATGGCCTGGGCGCTGTGGCAGTGCGCAATTCCACTCACTACGGAATCTGCGGTTATTATGCAGATATGGCGGTGCAGCAGAATATGCTGGGGCTAACCTTTACCAATGCCCGGCCTTCGATCTGCCCTACCAATGGCGTATCGCCGCTTTTGGGAACCAATCCCATTTGTTTCGGCGCGCCCACTGATCTTCCCTATCCTTTTATCTACGACGCCGCCACTTCCATTTCCCAGCGTGGCAAGGTGGAACAATATGCCCGCGAGGAAAAAGACACTCCCGAGGGTTGGGCTATCGACCTCGAAGGCAAGCCCTACACCGATACCAGGCAGCTTCTGAAAGACCTGGTAAGCCAGCATGCCTCCATGCTTCCCTTGGGCGGCACGGATGAGCTTTCCGGCAGTCACAAGGGCTACGGACTGGGCACCATGGTGGAAATCCTCTGCGCCGCCTTGCAAGATGGCAGCTATTTGAATGGCCTTTTGGGGCAAACCGAGGATGGCAAGCCCGCGCCTTACCGCCTGGGACACTTCTTTTTAGCCATCAATATCGAGTTCTTTACCTCCCTGGAAAGTTTCAAGAAGATCAGCGGCGCCATCTGCCGCGACCTGCAATCATCACAGCTCATGCCCGGTAAAGACCGCATCTATGTAGCCGGCGAAAAGGAATATGAGATCGAAAAACGCGTGCTTAGGGACGGCGTGCCTATCATTCCTAACTTACAGCGAGATATAGAGCTTATGCAG
>JAGOGT010000192.1 GCA_017996595.1 Candidatus Cloacimonadota bacterium | reverse complement strand
AATCTCTATGGTTGCCGCGAGTCCCTGGCCGATGGCATCAAGCGTGGCACGGACATCATGGTGGCTGGCAAGATCGTGATGGTTTGCGGCTATGGCGACGTGGGCAAAGGCTGCGCCCAATCCATGCGTGGCTTTGGAGCCCGGGTAATAATCAGCGAAATCGATCCTATCTGCGCCTTGCAAGCGGCTATGGAAGGCTACGAAGTGAACACTTTGGACAATATGGTGGAAGAAGCGGATATCTTTGTAACCGCTACCGGAAATTGTGATGTGATCCGCGTGGATCACATGCTGAAAATGAAGAACAATGCCATCGTGTGCAATATCGGCCATTTCGACAATGAAATTCAGGTAAACAAGCTTTACGAAATGGAAGGCGTAACCAAGCATAACATCAAGCCCCAGGTAGATCAAATCATGCTGCCCAATGAGAAAGCCATCATTCTGCTCTCCGAAGGCCGTCTCGTAAATCTGGGCAATGCCACCGGACATCCTTCCTTCGTGATGAGCTGTTCTTTTTCAAATCAGGTGCTGGCCCAGCTTGATCTCTGGCAGAATGAGCACGAAATAGGAGTTTACACCCTTCCCAAGCAACTTGACGAAGAAGTAGCCCGTTTGCATCTGGGCAAGCTTGGCGTGCAGCTAACGGTTCTCAGCAAGAAGCAGGCTGCATACATCGGCGTTTCTCCGGAAGGTCCCTATAAACCTGAGCATTACCGCTATTGAAACATCACCAGCCCTCTCTGAGATAGCATGGCTACCAATAAACCGGTTCTGATCGATGAGCTCTTTGGTGAGTTGAAGGTTTATGGTGAAGATCTGATGTGGACAGTGGTGCACACCAAGCCACGCTGCGAAAAGAAACTGGCCACCTACGCCCGGCAGAATGGCATTCCCTATTATTTGCCGCAGTACACGGCTTCCCGCATCTATCAGCGGCGCAAGGTTACCTTTGCCACAGTGATGTTTCCCGGCTACCTTTTTGTGGTGATTGATCACAATTCCAGGCAAACCCTTTCCATCTCTGGCTTTGCGGTTGGATATATAAAGGTAAAAGCACAGCAGCGCCTGGTGAATGAGCTGAAAAACCTCCATGGCACGTTTGTGAAAGAAGTGAAGGTGAAGCCGGGCCTATGGCTGAGCAAAGGCCTGGAAGTACTGATCACCGATGGCCCTTTGAAAGGGATGCAGGGCGTTGTGGAAAGCCACACCAAGCTTTCCGAGGTGCGGCTTCAGGTTAGCATCTTGCGTCAGGCAGTGCTGGTAAGCGTTGATCCGGCCACGGTGAAAATCCTGGGTGAATATGAAATTGTGGAGCAAGACGAATGAAGATATTAATCACCGGTGGAGCCGGTTTTATCGGTTCCAATGTTGCGGATGCTTACGTAGCCGCAGGTCATGACGTGGTAATCGTGGATAATCTTTCCACGGGTTCACTGGCAAATCTTAATCCCCAGGCCAAGTTTTACCGCCTGGATATTGCTGATCCGGAGCTGAGTGCCATCTTTGCTGCGGAAATGCCTGATATCGTGAATCACCATGCTGCTCAGGCCAGCGTCCCGTTATCCATCTCCGATCCGCTAAATGACGCCGCTACCAATGTGCTGGGCGTGATCAATCTGCTGCAGAATTGTATTAAATATCATGTAAACAAGGTGATCTACATCTCTTCCGGCGGTGCCATCTATGGCGAAGCCGAGGAGTATCCCACCACGGAAACCTACCCTCCCAATCCGCTTTCTTTCTATGCGATTCATAAGCTGGTGGGGGAGAACTACCTGCATTTCTATCACCATCAATACGGCTTGAATTACACCGTGTTGCGCTATGCCAATGTATATGGTCCCCGGCAAATGGCTGCCAAAGAATCGGGAGTTATCTCTCTATTTATCAGTCAGATGCTTGCTGGCCAGGTACCCACCATCAATCGCTATGCCGATGAGCCAGATGGCATGCTGCGTGACTATGTATTCGTGCAGGATGTGGTGCAGGCAAATCTGAAAGCCTTGTCCCATGGAAGCGGCGAAGCCATCAATATCGGCACCGATGTGGAAACCAGCACCCTGGAGCTTTTCCGGGAGATCGAAGCGCAGCTGCAAACAGGTTTTAAGCCTGGCTTCGGCGAACCGCGCCTGGGAGATCTGCATCGTTCCCGCATCGCCAATCACAAAGCGAAAGCGTTGCTGGCCTGGGAACCGTATTACTCCCTGAAAGAGGGACTGGCCTTAACCATAGAATATTTCAAACTTAAAAAGGAAGAAGCATGAAACTGGCAGTAATTGGCAGCGGCTATGTAGGACTAACCAGCGGTACCTGTTTCGCAGAAATGGGCAGTACCGTGATCTGTGTGGACAAAGATCAGGCAAAGATCGAGCTCCTCAATTCCGGCAAAGTTCCCATTCACGAGCCGGGACTGGATGAGATGGTGAAGCGCTGCGTGGATGCCAGGCGCTTATTTTTCACCACCGATCTGGAATATGCCGTGCAGCAATCCCGGATTATCTTCATCGCGGTGGGCACCCCTCCCGGAGAAGATGGCTCTGCGGATTTGCAATACGTTCTGGCCGCGGCCAGAGAGATCGCCCAATACATGAATGCGGACAAGATTGTGGTAAATAAATCCACAGTTCCTGTCGGCACCGGTGATCTGGTAACCCAGGAAATAGCTAAAGTGCTTGCCTCCAGAAAAGTGGAGCATCGCTTTGCGGTTGTTTCCAATCCGGAATTCCTGAAAGAGGGAGCCGCCATCGACGACTTCATGCATCCCGACCGGGTGGTAATCGGCACCCAGGATCATGACGCCGCAGAACTGATGAAAACCCTCTATGCTCCTTTTTGCCGCACGCACGATCGCATTCTGATCATGAACCTGCGCTCCGCGGAGATGACCAAATATGCCGCCAATGCCCTGCTCGCCACCAAGATCTCGTTCATCAATGAGATTTCCCGCCTCTGCGAACTATATGGCGCAGACGTTTCCGAAGTGAGAAATGGCATCGGCAGTGATACCCGCATTGGCTACAAATTTATCTACCCTGGCGTTGGCTATGGCGGCAGCTGTTTCCCCAAGGACATCAAAGCCCTCATCCACATGGCCTCGCAACAGGGCTACAATTCCCAGATCCTGAAAGCCGTGGAAGACGTGAATGCCGCGCAAAAGCTGGTGCTGGTGAATAAGATCAAAAAGCACTTTGGCGCTGATCTCAGCGGCCTGTGCTTCGCAATTTGGGGCCTGGCCTTCAAACCCAATACCGATGATATGCGCGAAGCGCCCTCGGTGGTGATTGTTAATGCCTTGCTTGCTGCCGGGGCCAAAATCCGTGCCTACGATCCCGTGGCCATGGATGAAGCCCGGAAACTCTATGTTGATGACGATCGCGTCATTTTCTGCGATAACGATTATCAGGCCTTGGAAGGCACTGATGCCATGATTCTGATCACCGAATGGCACCAATTCCGCTATCCGGATTTTGCGAGAATGGCGGAATTACTGAAGGAACCGGTTATCTTCGACGGACGCAATCT
>JAGOGT010000191.1 GCA_017996595.1 Candidatus Cloacimonadota bacterium | reverse complement strand
TGAACTGCCGGTACCAATCCAAGGGGCCCCAGGCATCTTTTTTGGCATAGGCAGCGATGTAATGCCGGTTATTCAGGATGAATTCCGTGGCAAGGGAAACATACTGCGGAGAATCGCCTTCCGGATTGCCAGAAGACTGCTGCTTTCCTCCTTCCAGATTGGCGATGATCTTCAGGCCGCGATGGGGATTTAATACAAAGCGTCCCTTGGCCAGCCACAGATCCTCAGCAGGCATGCCACTGCCAAAGGGAGCATTGGTATTGCCTTCCTGGTAGAAAAAGAGATTGGCATCGGTTACGGTATCATAGCGGGTTACATTGCCGCCCACACTGAAGGCAAAGGACGCATCTTCCTTTCTATCGCTGTCCCAGGCATAGAAATAGCTGGCAGGAGTGGGATCGTAGGTAATGAAGAATTCCCCTGCCAAAGCCTGGCGATTATCCAGCACGGCAAAGGGATCCCTGTCCCGATTGCGGGGTGAAAGCCCTGGGAACAGCTCATCTCCATCGATATAGGGATCCAGGCTGGGAGTGGCTTCTAATAGATTGGTGCGATACAAAGCCCGCGGCAGCAGCCAGAAATTACCGATCGGAAGCAGCAAACCGCCATCAAATTCCAGTTTGTTACCCAAAGAGGAATAGGGGATAGTGGTATTGAATTCCCTTAAGGGGTTTCCCGCATCGGCAACCAATCCGGCATAGTTTACCGCAGCATCGATCTTGCTGCCCTTGGGTCCATCGATGGTTACCTTGGCTTTGAAGCCCTGGGTGTCCAGAAACTCGATCTTATCCTGATACACCTGATTATCTTCGTAGTAGTAGAAGCTTTCATCCAGCTTTTCACTGCCTGCAAAAAGGTAACCCAGCTCCAGCTTGGTACGGGGGATGAGCTTGGTTTCCAGATTCAGGGAAGTTTGCCGCGTAGCCCTGGAAGTAGCTTCCGTAGCTGTGGTAGAGGCTTCGGCACGGGCAAAATCCTCCGCGTGGATGAGGGTGTATTTGAAATAGCGGGTAGCCCAGTCGTATTTTACCACTGCCTTGGGATTGGCTCCCCAATAGATTTCAGGCCCAGCAACGATCTTTAGTCCGGGTAAGAATTTATTGCCAACAAATTCCATGCCATAGGGCGCTTTGGCATTCCAGATGTCCATGCCTTCCATATCCGTGGCTTCATACATGAGGCCAAAGAAGTCTCCGGCATAGCCCCAATGATAGCGGGGCACGTGATAGAAGGTATTAAAATCAAAAGCCGGAGTATGGTAAGTGGAATTAAAGCTATAGATCTCCAGGCGTTCATTGTCGTTCACTTCCTTGGTGGTATTCACTTCCAGCCCGGCGGCATTTTGTTCGGTGATTACGCTTACATAGGTGGCGCCGCGTTTGCCGTAATATTCATCCAGCTGTTTATCCACCACATTTCCCAGGATATTCAGGGTGAAATTGCCTTTCAGCCTGGTTAGGGGGTTAAATTCAAAATCCAGGAAAAGCATCTCCCCATTGGAGAAATCCAGGCCGTTCTTACCACTACTTTCTATCTCAGCGGATTTGCCATTGAAGACCATATCGCCTTTCAATGCCCCGCCCGTAAGCCTTAGCGCCTGGCTCTGCTTTTTATCCGCTTCCAAAAGCCTGAGGCCGGAAGCCACCTGGTGAAGGTTCATATCAATCGCGCTGAGCTTGGCATTCATCACTGCCTTATCCATGCTATAGATGTCCATGGCAAAAATATCGGAGATAACGTCATAGGCCATGCGGGGACGGGCTTCATATACTTTGTCGTCATTGGGATTGCCCAGAGCGCAGATTCCGAACCACTCTTCATTCATATTATTGCGGCCTTCGATGAAGTCAAAGGAATAGCCGCCATTGCTCCAGGAAGCGTTATTATCCTGAATAAAGAGATTCTCTTCCTGCTTATATTTCCACCATTCGTCGCGCCACTCGAAGAGGCAACCACCCAGGGCATTGCCTTCTTCGCCCTTGTTATGGCTTTTATTATAGATCTCCGTCCAGTTGCCTTTCACGAGATAGGCCTGGCCTGGCTGATCTTCCCGGTTTTCCAGGGCATTAAAGGCATCGCTGCCAAATTCCATCAGCAATATGGGCAGCCCCAGTTCCTTGTCCACGCGTTTCCATAAATCGGTGAAACTTACTCCCCGATAGGCATTCACTCCCAGGAGGTCGATGCTGGGGCATAGCCTGGCAATCAGATCCAGATATTGGATATCGCCATTCACGAAGGTAAATACGTGGTTCTTATCCACTTCTTTGGCAGCGGCGATAATCTCTTCATACAGGGTGTATAGATATTTGGCTTTTTCGCGATGTCTTTCGCCCACCGGCAGATTCTCGATCTCAAAGCTGCTCCATTCCAGGCCGTAGTTACTTTCATTACCCAGGGCAAACATCAGCACTCCAGGCGTATCCTTGTATTCCTCCACGAGCTTCAGGATGTCCCGCTTCAGGGTTTCGCGGGTGAGCGGATCGGAATAGTTGGTTTGCGGAATCCAGGCTCCTCCCACATTGTAACCGTAGCGTCCCATGAGATGATTAACGATGGTCATGATGCCATGTTCATGGTAGATGTAGGATATCCACTTGGGCGGGATGATGCCAAAGGAGCGGATGGTATTGATTCCGGCCTCTTTCATCAGACGGCACTCATAATCCAGCACCTTCATGATGGCTTCATCCTTTTGACCCCAGAGATTGTAAGAGTAGTTTTCCCCGATAGGAGTATAACCCCACACAATTCCCTTCACAAAGTAATCGTGGCCATTCACCGCAAGCTTCCAGCCTCCCTCATCCTGATGGGCAGAAACCCGGTCTGGAGTAGCAGCAAAGCACTCCGCGGCCATAAATAACATCATCGCGATGATGATGACCAACAGTCTTGTTTTTTGCACAAAACCAAAATCAATCATATTATCCTCCACCTTTCTTCTCTACGGATGAATAAATACTATGTAGAAACTGCTATATAGC
Source organism: Candidatus Cloacimonadota bacterium (assembly GCA_017996595.1). Taxonomy (GTDB): domain Bacteria; phylum Cloacimonadota; class Cloacimonadia; order Cloacimonadales; family Cloacimonadaceae; genus Cloacimonas. The sequence continues at coordinate 544 of JAGOGT010000191.1, read as the reverse complement.
ACGCTCTGATTTTGTGGATTTCGTGTCAAGGTTTTTTTTGGGGTTCATGAATTTTCAGGAATAGAAGCAGCCATTTCCCTAAGTCTTTGCCCATGTGCTGCCCATGTGACCACCATGCTTTTGCCCGGGCAGCACATGGGCAGCGCATGGTAAATGATTATGCGCCAGTCCTGCTGAGCAAGCCAGATAGCGGTCTCCCAGCAAGTGGTTGATCAGTGCTTCAACCAAAATACTCCGGCAGGAATTACCCGTGCAGAGCACCAGCACCTTTTTGTAGCTTGCCATTGTTGCCGCCAGCCGAATCCGGGATTTTGGCAATCACGATAATCTTCGTAAGTTTACATATATTTCTTCAGGATCAGATACAATCCTGCGATAAAAACAAGTATGGCACAAACTACCTTTACTATTTTTGTGCCCTTGGAATTGCTGCTCCACTTCAGATATGACTGCACCGAGCCGGCAAATGTTCCTGCCATTATTATCACCAGACAATGGCCGATAATGTAGGCCAATACGAGGGTGAGGGCAAAGATGAATTGCG
>JAGOGT010000190.1:2099-3549 GCA_017996595.1 Candidatus Cloacimonadota bacterium | reverse complement strand
GCTCTGGGAACCATCGAAGGCAGCCTCAATATCTCTGTGGATGAGCTGCGAGGCCGTATTTCCGAAATCCCCGCCAATAAGAAGATCATCCTGTTTTGCGGCACCGGTCATCGCTCCTACTTTGCTACGCGAATCCTGATGCAGAACGGCTTCAAAGAAGTATATAATCTCAGCGGCGGTTACCTCACCTATGAGGTTGCCACCCAGAAACAAAGCAATGAAGATATCTTTGGCAAAGACTACATTGGCAAGGACGATCACATCTATCAGGGCAAGGAAGCTGCTGCTCCTGCACAAGCGGGTAAAACCATAACGGCTGATGCCTGCGGATTGCAGTGCCCCGGTCCCATTATGCGCCTGAAGCAGGAGATGGACAAGCTGGAAACTGGCGATATCCTGAATATTGCCGCTTCCGATCCTGGCTTTGCCAAAGACGTTCCCGCCTGGTGCACCATGACCGGAAACAAGCTGCTGGAGATCAGAACCGAAGGGAAAAAGATCATCGCCAGCGTGCAAAAGGGCGGTGCGGCGATATTGGAAGCAGGCATGGGTGGGGGCAAAAACAAGACTCTCATCGTCTTCAGCGACGATCTGGACAGGGCTCTGGCCTCCTTCGTGATCGCCAATGGCGCTGCTACCACCGGAAAGAAAGTAACCATGTTCTTCACTTTCTGGGGCCTGAACGTAATAAAGAAAGCAGGTGTAGCCAAAGCGGAGAAGGACTTGATGGGCAAGATGTTCGGCATGATGCTTCCCAATAGCTCCAAGGGCCTGGGACTATCCAAAATCAATTTTGCCGGCATGGGGCCCCTGCTGATGCGCAAACGCATGAAAGACAAAAATGTAGATTCCCTGGAAATGATGATTATGCAGGCCAAACATGCAGGCGTGCAGATGATTGCCTGCCAGATGAGCATGGACATCATGGGCGTGGATGCCAGCGAACTGATCGATGGCGTAACCATTGGCGGCGTGGCAACCTACCTGGCGGAAGCCGAACAGGCCAATCTGAACCTGTTTATCTAGCCCAGGAATGCACTACTAAGTTCAAACGGCGTGCGCGTTTGGAGTTCATTTGGCCGATGTAACTTTATACTGGTAAGTATCTTAATTGGCCAAATGGACTTCAAATGCATATATACATACCCCTAAAAGCGTAGCTGAGGTAACACATATGAAAACTCAATTATCTCCCTGCGGCATCGATTGCTCCGTCTGCGATGCCTACATCGCCACCCAAACTCAGGATCTTGCCCTTAAACAGAAGCTGGTGGATGGCTATAAAGCCAATATGGGCAAGGAGATCACTTTCGAGGAACTGGATTGCGATGGCTGCCCCTCTGAAGGCCGAAAGATCAGCTTCTGCGCAGTCTGCGCCATCCGTAAATGCGCTTTTGAAAAGGGTTATGCCACCTGCGCTGAATGTTCCGACTTCCCCTGCGAAAAGGGA
>JAGOGT010000190.1:0-1999 GCA_017996595.1 Candidatus Cloacimonadota bacterium | reverse complement strand
CCCGGGCAATTGCATGGGCATCGCATGGGCAGCGCATGGTAATGAAGAATGAAAAATGAAGAATGAAAGCTGCGCTAACTAATTAAGAATTAAGATAGCGGGGTTGCAAGCGCAGAAACCGGCGGTGTCATTCTTGCCTCGGGGAAGGGGTGAAAGAGAGCCATAAATCAGGGTTCATCCAACAAAAAAAAGACCCGGAGCTTAGTCCGGGTCTTCCATTACTCACTTGCCGCAGGCTCTCACCTACGAAGTTCTCACTTCAGCGAAGCTGTCTCACAGCGTAGCTCTCACAGTGAAACTCTCACAGCGTAGCTCTCACAGTGAAACTCTCACAGCTTAAGCTCTCACTTACTTCGCAAGGATCATCTTCTTCGTAGCGCTATATCTGCCGCTGCTCATGCGATACATATAGATACCGCTGGAAACCAGCTGGCCATTATTGTCACGGCCATCCCAGGCTACCTGATAGAAGCCGGGGGAGCTGTGACTGGCTTTGAAGCTGCGGATCAGCTGACCCTTCAGGTTATACACGTCGATAGCCACGTTGCCTGCTTCCTTCAGGGAATAGCGAAGGTTCGTATTCGGATTGAAGGGATTGGGGAAAGCGCTCATGAGTTTGGTGCTAAGCTGAATTTCCGGCTGTTCTGGTTCTTCAGCAAGGTTGCCAATCACCACGCTAAGCGGACCGAAGAATTGGGAAATTCCGCCCAGGGAAACGCTTTCCAGCCAATAATAGTATTGCATGTTATTATAAGCTTCGAAATCCGAATATGCATAGCTCATTTGCGTGCCATTAGCAGCGCCGTCGTCGATGATCTGGGTATTAATCCTTAAGGCGGAATCCAGTACATTACTTTCGGCGCGATAGACATTATATCCTGCATGGTCGGTTTCCGATTCGGACACCCATTTCAGGGTAACGAAGAGTTCGGAAGAAACAGTGGCGGTGAAGCTGCTAAGCTCCACGGGCAGGGTTTGATTGTCATTTATCACTACGGTGGCGGTGCCTTTGGCATCGAAATTCACATCTTCGAAAGTGTATCTCATCCACATGCCAGAGATGGGATTGGGGCCATCAAAAAGCTGATTTCCCACCATGATCCAGCAATACCAATCCGTGGACCAACCTGTAGGTCTGTTTACGGTTACGTTCCAGATTCCGGTAGCGGTAACGGTGTAAATCTGAGCTGGAAGACCGGAATCTTCACCAAGAAGATCAGAGGGTACAGTTCCACCCTCAACCACAGTTACGCCATCGGGAAGGGGAGTTTGATCATCGCCGTCGATTACGATCTCTTCCGGAGCTACATCGATGAGGACATCGTCGATAAAGATGTTATTTCCATAGCCGCTTGAGCCCTCAAATATGATATATCCAATGTTACCCGGTTCTTTCATCCATAACGAGGGGATCGGGAAGCTGTATTGATACCATCCCGCTTCATCAACAAACGGTTCTAATTCGAGGCTGCGGTAAATCGTTCCCAAATACACCACATCGGAAAGATCAGCCCTGACGCTGCCATATACATTTACCATATCAAGGTTGGTAGGATAACCGCCATCACGATACATCCAGAAGCTAACTTCGTAATTCAGATCTGAGAAGCTGATGGGAGGAGTAACCAGGATACCTTCGGTATTGGGTTGATAGGAGAAGCAGTTATATTTCGCCATACCTTCGCCACTATGGGGCATACAATCCGGATAGGTTCCCACCAGGGTTCTTTCCCACAGACCAGCAGAGGTCCCGGCAGTTTTAATATTCGTCCAACCCGTGGGAGGGAAAGAACTGCCATCGAAGCTTTCTGCAAAGGGGAAGGTGCTGATTGCTGAATCATAACCTTCACCGGTAAGGGGAATATTGTGAGTTGATTTGGCACCATTACCTCTGGCAAATTTGCCACCGGCAACATTATCGATGATCTGCAGTGAAGCACTGAACATCCCCTCTGCTAGGGGAGTAAAATTCACGGTGATATTAGCCGTGGCATTTCTT
>JAGOGT010000189.1 GCA_017996595.1 Candidatus Cloacimonadota bacterium | reverse complement strand
AAAATAACGCCCAGCATCACATGGAAGATTGCCGATTCATACTGCTCTTTGGCCAGCTTCACATCCCTCAGCTTCAGGGTGCGCTTATACAGGAAAAAAGCAATAATGAAGCTGATTACATAGAGCAGGCCATACCAGCGAACTTGCAGATTCAAGCCCATAAGGCTGAAACGCACTATATCGGGGCCAATATTCGGATAGCTAATCATGGGCGGGTAATCTCATCCAGGCGCTTAACGATCAGTTCCACCGCAGCATCAGCTTCACCGGCGAATTTCTCCACCACCTTGTCATGATGCGGGGAAAAGATGCTCATTACCTGCGTGGGCGAACCGTTCAGGCCTGTATCTTTCTCATCCAGGCCCAGATCGGCACAATTCCAGGTGCTAAGCTCCACCGCCTTGGCATTGCGCTTTCCGCGCAGGGAAGGCAAGCGGGGGCTATTGATCTCTTTTACAACCGAGATCAGCCCCGGAAGCTGCATCTGCACACGATCGTAGCCATCTTCCATCAGGCGCTGCGCGGTCAATTTGCAGCCTTCGAGCGCTTCGATCTTGCGCACGAAACAGGTTTGCGGGATATTTAGATGAGCTGCAATCCCAGGTCCCACCTGAGCCGTATCGCCATCGATGGCTTGCTGACCCGTGAGGATGAGCGTGTAATCACCTATTTTGCGGATTGCCGCAGCCAGGGTAAGGCTGGTAGCCCAGGTATCGGCTCCGGCAAAGCGACGATCGGACAAAAGAATGATCTCATCCACGCCCAAAGCTACGGCTTCACGCAAGGTGGCTTCGCATTGCGGAGGCCCCATGCTGATCGCCGTGATCTTACCGCCATGAAGCTCTTTCAGCCGTACCGCTTCCTCGATGGCATAGGTATCGAAGGGATTCAGAATGCTTTCCACCCCTTCGCGGATGAGGGTATTGGTTTTGGGATCGATCTTGATCTCCGTGGTATTCGGAACTTGCTTTATGCAAACGATGTAATGCACATTGTCTCCTGTAGATCAGTGGTAAAATTCCTTGATGCTATCGCACACATATTGTTTGTGCGCATTGCTCAATTCCGGATAGATGGGGATGGACAGCACTTTTTTGGCAGCTTCTTCGGCCACGGGCAGATCGCCTTTCTTGTATCCCAAAGAGCCGAAGCATTCCTGCAAATGCAGCGGCAGCGGATAATAGATAGCGCAGCCAATCCCTTTGGCTTGCAGATGAGCCATCAAGTCATCCCGCTTTTCGCAGAACAAGGTGTATTGATTGTAGATGCTCACTGCTTTGGGATCGATGTGCGGAATTCTGATCCCGGAAATATTGCCCAGGCGGGAATTATAAAACTCCGCATTGGCACGGCGTGCTCTGCTCCAGCCTTCCAAAGCATCCAGTTTAACGCTCAGAATCGCAGCTTGAAGGGTATCCAAACGGCTATTCAAGCCCACCCACTTGTGGTAATATTTGGGATTTTCGCCATGCACGCGCAGTTGACGCAGCTTGGCAGCAAGGTCATCATCATTGGTGAGGCACATTCCGGCATCGCCCATAGCTCCCAGATTCTTGCTGGGGAAAAAGGAAAGGGTGCCGATATCGCCGAAGGAACAGCTCATTTTTCCATTCCAGGTGCTGCCGATGCCTTGGGCATTATCTTCGATCACCTTCAAGTTATGCTTTCTGGCAATTGCCATAATCGCTTCCATATCCGCACATTGGCCAAAAAGATGCACCGGCATGATGGCCTTGGTTTTTGGCGTGATCTTCGCCTCGATCTTTGTGGGATCCAAATTGAAAGTTAGCGGATCGATATCTGCAAAAACGGGGATGGCATGATTTCGCCAGATCGACGACGCCGTGGCAAAAAAGGTGAAAGGCGTGGTGATCACTTCATCGCCTTCATCAATGCCCAAAGCCTTTATTGCCAGCACCAGGGCATCAGTTCCGGAAGCACAACCCACGGCATGCTTTATTCCCAGATAGGCGGCTACTTTTTCCTCCAGTTCTTTCACCTGAGGACCCATAATATAGTGATGTTCTGCAAAAACACGTTCCAAAGCTTCTCTAATCTGCGGCATCAAGGGTTCATACTGGGCATGCAAATCCAGCATCTGTACTTTCATCTTCAGTTTCTCCTCATCTTACTTGGTTATGGCATCCACGCCCACGATGATCGTGATCGCCGAGGACACCAGGGTAACTATATCTTTCACGTCCGTCCAGAGGGAGCGGTCGGTTTGTTCAGGAACAAAAACCGTATCTCCGGGCATGATTTTTATATCTTTTTTCGGTTTCACCCAATTGCCGCTAGAGCTCTTTATCAGCCTACCCTTACCCACTTTGCGATTGTTTACATAGCCTCCGGCTTCGCCAATATAGTAATCCCAGGAAGCGCCTTCCACCCAGGGAATCAAACCCGGCTGGCGAACCTGACCACTAACCCATACCAAATCCATCTTTTCCGGAACATAGATTCTATCGCCATCATGCAATTCCAGATCAGCTTCCTTGCCCTGGCTGGCCCACATCTTGGCCGGATCGAGGCTGTACTTCCCTTTCAATTGCTGCAAATTGGTGCGCAGATAGGAATACTCCAGGGGCGTCATATCATTCATGGCACGCCGGGAAAGGTTTTCCAGCAAGGCGCTGTCCCCTTCGCTGAGGTATTCATTATAGCAAATCAGGTTATTGATATCGGCACGGGAACTGAGTCCGCCGGCTTGCATTAAAACCTGATAAAGAGTGCTGTTATCACCAATTATGTATTCTCCGGGGCTTTTCACTTGTCCGGAGATGATTACTTTCAGCTTACGGCTGATCTCCAGAGTTTGGGGAATAATGATGCGGTCATAAGGCTGCAGGGCATAATTCGCCGCTGCAATATCAAGCGGGATGATTTCAAAATCGATTCTATTTGCCTGATAGCGATAAAGCTGGATTTTCTGCGTATCCGCGTCATAAGTGTAGCCTGCAGCCAGCCCCAGCAGATCGGAAAGCCGGTCACCTGCAACATACTCCATTTCTCCGGGGATGTTAATCGCTCCACTAATGTTCACCACTTCGGAAACCGCCTTGATCAGCACCAGGTCTCCATCTTTCAGAAGCGGATTCTGGCTGCTGTCTCCTAAACGGTAAAACTTCAGCAGGTCATACACCGTGGTTTTTCCTTCGCGGGTAATACTGATCGTCCGGAGAGCTTGTTTGGCAGGATCCACCTTCAGCAGCGATTTTGTCTGATCTCTATGATCCGAAGGACCGTAATGGGAAAGCCGTTCATCCTCTAGCAAAGGTGTTTCAGCAGTCTCGATGTGGTTTTCCGGGATCAAAGCCTGCTGCTGCGCGATCACATCCGAAAGTCTGCTCACCGGAGTAAACAGGTAAGTTCCAGGAGCTTCCACATAGCCACTGACTCCCACAGAGATCATCGGCACATCGTTAAGCTTAGGGATTTCCACAGCAATAAGCAGTGCAGAGCAAAGGACAAGGATAATTAAGAGCTTAATTCTCATAGTGTTGGATCATCCTGGTAATGATGTCGTCCAGATTGTATTTGGGCTCATAGCCGATAAAT
>JAGOGT010000188.1 GCA_017996595.1 Candidatus Cloacimonadota bacterium | reverse complement strand
CAAAAAAAACAGCGTTTTTGTCACCAAATCCCATTTTTGTCATCTTAGGTATTATGAAGGGAGAAAATTCCCAAGGTCTTTTATAAGCGTATAGAGTGTTAAAATTAGGGAAAAGGGAACAGGGAACTGTGAAGGAACAGGGACCAGTTATCTTTGCTTGCAGGTCATGAAGTATATCCTGGCAGCTTTGTTCGCTATTTCCATAAGATCCAGAGCTGTATCTATATCCCTGGCGCGGCAAAGCAAGCCATGGCCTGGCCAGATGAGAATCTGGCGATCGTCAATAGAGGATACAGAGCATTTGGCAAGTTGCAAGCTTCCCGGAGGGGCTGGTTCTGAAACAGCGATCCCTTTGGGGAGGTAGATGCCAAGCTCGGGGAGTAGCTTGGCCAGCACGGCATTAAGCTTATAAGGATTATTGATCAAGGGGGTATTGCACAAAGCGATGATCTCGGTGCTATGGCTATGCAGCAGGCAGGGATATTGCCAATCGGTATCGGCCTCGTGCATGGCTTTGTGGCAAGGCCATTCAGAGGTGGGGATGGCGTCCTGAGGGTAAAAACGTTGCCTGGGGGATAATTCTACAATCATAAGGCCATCATCAGGGCTATGCTTCAGGTCTCTGAATCTGCTGCCGCTGCGGGAAACAAGGTAATAGCGGGTTGAGCTGGGTGAGGCAGGGAAGTATCTAATAACTATCTTTGAGATATCTATGGAGAGATTCCCGGCATTGGCTTCAGCCCAGCCATGATGGAAGATAGCTTCCGCCACGCGGGAAATGCGATATAGCAGTTCCCTGAATTCCGAGGACTTATCAATCAGCTCGGGAAGCAATTGGTCGGGGAGGTCAATCCTCTTTGTCATTACGCTCGCGGCAGATGGTTTCCACGGCACGGAAATTCACTTTGCCACTGGCCATCATAGGGATGTCTTCGATCACGTAAAACTTCTTGGGAATGGCAATAGCCGGAAGTTCTTTCTTTAGTTGCTTAAGGACTTTGTGCATATCAAAATCGCCGGTTGCCACGGCCGCCACCAGGTCTGAGCCTTTGGTCGGATTGGGGATATCCACCACGCTACAGATCACGTTTTCCGGTAACAGGCGACTGAGGGCGTCTTCCACTTTCACCAGGGAAACCATTTCGCCGCCAACTTTCACAAAGCGGCGCAGCCTGCCCCGATGCCACAGGAAGCCATCGCTATCGATCATACCGATATCGCCGGTGTCATACCAGCCATTATGGATTCTCAGGGAGGTTTCTTCCAGGTCACCCAGGTAACCCTGCATCACCAGATCTCCTTTCACGAGGATCTTTCCTTCATGTTCGGGACCCAGGATCTTGTCGGTATGAATATCCACAATGCGTACCTGCACTCCCGGAAAGACTCTTCCTACGCTTCCTGGGCGATGATTATCGGTGTAATTGGATGAAATCACGGGGCTGGTTTCCGTAGTTCCATAGCCTTCAAAGATCTTGATGCCATGCTTTTTTACAAACCCATCGTATATTTTGTCCGCCAGCTTATCAGCTCCGGCAATGGCAAAGCGAATGGTGGAGAAATCTCCCGGAGCGGATTTCTGCAGGTAGCCATAGAAGAAGGATGGTGTGGATGCCATGAAGGTAACTTTATACTGCCTGGCAAAGTCCGACACAGTTTTGTATTCCAAGGGATTGGGGTAGGTAACCATGCTTGCTCCCAATAGCGCCGGAAGCCAGAAATCGATGGTGAGTCCAAATACATGGAACATGGGCAGAATGCTGAGGAATACATCATTATCATCCAGATGCACCAGAGTGGGAATGGCATCTACATTGTGCAGGATATTGCGATGCGAAAGCTGCACAGCCTTAGGTTCTTTTTCACTGCCGCTGGTGAAGAGAATAACAGAGGTATCATCCAGGCTGCCGCTATGCACCATGGTCTTCAAGGCCATCCAGGGCAGCTTGGATAAAAGCGCAGCCTTCAGCTTATTCAAGGTGGTTACTTCGGCCAGGATATCCTCCACCATAATCATGTGATCGATGGGCTGCAATCCCAGCTTATCCAGCAGTTTCTTGCTGGTGAGAATGGTTTTAAATTGGCATTTCTGCCTGGCATATCTGGAATTATCAATGGCGCCGGTGGCATAATTGATCATCACCGGGATCTTTCCGCTCATCAAGGTTCCCAGCACGGCCAGCATACAGCCTGCCGAAGTGGGAAGTAAAATTCCGATATAGCGGCTTTTATACTTGGCTACCTTCTCCATGAAGATGAGCGAAGCGATCAGCATCCTGGAATAGGTGTAGTCATTTCCGGTGCCTTTGTCATATACGGCCGTCTTAGAGCCAAATTGCTTGGCTGCTTTTATGAAACGCTGATGTAGCTGAAGCATTGGTTCTCCTAAAAAGTTGTTATGCATTGCTGCATGTTACGGGTATCATATTGGTAGGGTTCAAAGGCACTCCTACTACTCAATTAATCAGGTGCAGCCAGTCTTTCAGCAGAAATTCCAGTCTGCCGATAAGTAGTGAAATACGCGCCATTACGGTGTATCCGAAAGATGCGCCAAAGCTTATCATCAGAAACCAGATTCCCAGCTTGGAGGGTACTGCCGAGATGCCTTCCTGCTTCTTGCTGAAATAGAAGAAATATACGCCGCAGATGGTGCCGATAATCAGCAGCAGATTTCCCACGATGGAGCTGATAGTGCTGGTGGCAAAGGGATTGATCATGGTGGCGGAGATCTGGCTGAGCAAATCGCTTTTGGCATAGCGAACCATGCTGATTCCGGCGGAAGTGCCAATCATGATAGCGATGGGATAGCGGCTTACCCACTGTGCTTTGGGGATCAAACGAAGCAGCATCATGATTCCCAAGGCTGCAGGGATAAGCAGGATCACATTAGCGCCAAAATCCGTAAAGAGCTTGGTGAAGAGATTGGGCAGCATGATGCTATAGAACAGGTAAACCAGCCAGTATGCGGCAGACATCCCCACGAAAACCTGCTCGGCAAACTTATAGAAGGGATTGTCTTTATACAAAAAACTGAAGATACTGAAGGTGAAAAACACCGCCATCCAAAGTCCGAAAGTGGCGTAGAACTGCGTCATGATTCTTTCCTCCTTCTGGTTCGCCAGGCTTTGATATTACCCAGGGCGATGAATAGCAAAATCAGGATATGAGCTACCGACTGGGCGTCCATTTTCACCGTGGCGCTGCCGATTTTACCGATCAGCGTCTCATATTCGGATGCTGCTTTCAAGCCTCCCAGAAGTCCGGTTAGCTGCCTCTGGCTATTGATATAGGGGAAAAATCCCGGAGCGCTAACCGCAGTGGTGCCACCTGTAACCGGCACTTCATACATATCGCGGGCACTCATGATCCATTCTTTTATGCCCGGGGTTCCCGAAGAAAGGGAATTAACGTAGGCGATGTCCCCCAGATTCCTGATATTTTTCAGCATCGGAATGTCCTGATAGGCTGTACCTGCCTGATCCTTTGGAAAAACTTCCGACAGCGATCGTCCCATGGCTTGAATGGCTACGATTCCCGCAACTTTATATCCCATATTCACATAA
>JAGOGT010000001.1 GCA_017996595.1 Candidatus Cloacimonadota bacterium | reverse complement strand
TGCGGGAACAGATCGCCAAGCTCGATCCCAAGCCGGGGCTAAGGATTCTGGCTACCAGTGCGGCCTTTGTGTATCCCGATGTTACCCTGAAAATTGTGGATGGGGAATATGTGGTGATCATTAATGATCACATTACCCCCAATATCATCATCAGTCCCCGCTACCGCAAGATGATCAATCGCGGGTTCTTCGACAAGGAAACCATGCAATACGTGCGGGAACGGATCAATTCGGCCAAGTTCCTGATCAAATCCATTTTCATGCGGATGCGCACCCTGGAGAGGGTTTCGCTGTCCATTATCAAGTATCAGCATGACTTTTTTTACCTTGGATCCGGACAGATGCATCCCTTAACCTATGCGGTGATCGCTCAGGATCTGGGAGTAAGCGAATCCACCATCAGCCGCGTGGTGAAGCATAAATATGCCGAAACGCCCTATGGGATTTTTGCCTTCAAGGATTTCTTCACCTCCACGGCAGGTATTGATGACGATTATCAGAGCATCTCCCGCCAGAAAGTGAAATCGCACATCATCTACCTGATCGAAAATGAAAATAAGAAAAAACCTATGTCCGATCAGGAGCTGGTGGATAAACTGAAATCCGAAGGCTTGAATATCTCACGGCGGATCATTACTAAATACCGGGATGAACTGGGAATTTTGAACAGCCATCTCAGGAGAAAATAATGCCAGAAACTACTGTAATTGTTATTGGGGGAGGCCCCGGTGGATATGAAGCCGCCATTCGCCTGGCCCAATATGAGATTCCCTGCCTCGTTATCGAAAAAGCACGCCTGGGAGGAATCTGCCTGAATTGGGGTTGCATTCCCACCAAAGCCCTGGTGAAAAGTGCCGAACTGGTATCGGAGATAAAGCATGCTCCGCTTTTTGGTCTGCCGGAAATGGATATAAAGCTGGATTACGCCAAGATATGGGAACGTAAGAATGCCGTGGTGGAGCAGCTGGTTAGCGGCATCGAATTCCTCTTCCGCAAGCGTAAAATTGAGGTGATCAAAGCTGAAGCAACGGCAGTGCGCAAAGAGGGCGACAAATACATCGTGAACGCCGGAGAGGAAGAATATGCCTGCCAATATCTGATTATCGCCACAGGCAGCGAAGCCAAAAGCCTTCCCGGGATTATTATCGACGAACAAGATATCCTTTCTTCCACGGGTATCCTGCAGCTGAGCAGCCTTCCCAAAAGCCTGGTAGTGGTTGGCGGAGGGGTAATCGGCTGCGAATTTGCCTCGATATTCAATACCTTCGGCGTGGAGGTTACCATTGTGGAGTTTCTCCCCCGGCTGATCGCTCTGGAAGATGAAGAGATTTCCAAAAGGCTGGCCCTGGAATTCAAGAAGGCCGGAATAAAAGTACTCACCGGCAAAGGCGTAGCCTCGATTTCCCAAAGCGCAGAAGGCTGCGAACTGACTCTTTCGGACGGCAGTACCCTGCTTTCCGAAAAAGTGCTGATGAGCGTGGGACGCATCCCCGTGAACCGCATTGCCTTCAGCGATATGGAGCTGCAAAGCACCAAGGGAGCGATAAATATCGATGAGAATATGCAAACCAATCTGCCCCATGTATATGCCATCGGCGATGTAACGGCCAAACTGCAGCTGGCGCATACTGCCAGCAAGCAGGGGCTGCACGCTGTGGAGCATATCGCTGCGCAGCTTAAGAATAGCGAAAACAAACTACACGAAATAAACTATGTAAATATCCCCCGCTGCACCTTTACCCATCCGGAAATAGCCTCGGTGGGATATAACCAGGCCGAAGCAGCAGAGCGCTTCGGGGAGATCAGCGTAGGGAAATTCCCCTATGCGGCAAATGGTAAGGCCATGGCCATGAGTGCAACCACAGGTTTTGTGAAAACCATCGCCCGTAAAGATACCGGCGAACTGGTGGGCATGCACATCATGGGGCAAAACGCCGCCGAACTGATTGCCCAGGGAACCATTCTGATCAACCGGAAATGCACTGCAGAAATGGTGGATTCCATGGTTTTTGCCCATCCGACCCTGTCGGAAACGATCATGGAAGCTATCGAGGACCTGCAAAACCTCTCAATCCACAAAATCTAAAGGAGGATTCCATTATGCAAATCACGATTACTGCCCGCCACTTTGAGCTGACCAAAGCCATCCGGGACTATGTGGAGACTTCTTGCCTGAAGCTGAAGAAGTACTTTGACCACATCATCACCGTGCATGCCACCCTGGCGCTGGAAAACAGCCGTAATATCTGCGAGATTTCGTTGCATGCTGCCCGTTTTTCGCTGCAAAGCGCATCGGAAGAGATGGATATGTATCTTTCCATCGATACGGCCGTAGATAAGATGGAAGGTCAGATCAAAAAGCTGAAAGACCGGATTACCGATCATCAAAAGCGATCCCTGAAGGATCAATTCGACGAATTCTCCCGTTCCACCGAATTCCAGGTGAACGTTACGGACCGTGCCCGCAGGACCATAAAAACAAAGAGAGTAGTTACCGAAGCCATGAGCGTAACCGATGCCCTGGAGAAAATGGAGCAATCCAAAGAGGAATACCTGATCTTTAAGAATATAGAAACCGACAGTATAAACGTGCTGGTAACCAAAGATCACGAAATGTATAAGCTATTGGAGCCATAAAAGGTAACAACAAAGCATGAATGGGAAAAGAGGACAGCAGGACAAGAGGAATAGCAATTCCCGTGGCTTCGCCATCCTCTTTTTCCCAAATACTCCGGCACCCCAAACTAAGGAAGGCCTATGAAAGAGATAACCGTACGGGACTTCTTTGATAGCAAGAAGAAAGATTTGGCTTTGTCCCTCATCACAGAGCCGGAATCCCTGAATAAGAAGTTGGTTTCGCCGCATGTAAACCGTCCCGGGCTTGCTCTGGCAGGCTATCTGGAAGTTTTTTCGGCAGAGCGGGTGCAGGTTTTTGGCGAAACCGAGGTGCGCTATTTGCAGAGCCTTCAGGAAGCGGAATTGCTGGCCAGAATCAGGGATATGTTCAAAACCGATATTCCCTGCATCATCATTTCCAAGGGCTTAACCCTGCCTCCGGTGATCGAGCATGTAGCCAATGATCTGAATGTTGCCCTCTTTTCCAGCCGGCTTTCCACCATCAATCTCATCGACCAGCTTTCCCGCTATCTGCACGATGTATTTGCCCTGGAAAAAACCATCCATGCCACGCTGGTGGACGTTTTTGGATTGGGGATTCTTTTAACCGGTAAAAGCGGCATCGGTAAAAGCGAATGCGCTCTGGACCTGGTGCATCGCGGTCACAGCCTGGTAGGCGACGATCTGATTACCCTGCGTTTTGTGGATGATCAGCTAGTAGGCAGATCGGGACGTGAATTCGGACACTTCATGGAGATCAGAGGTGTGGGCTTTATAAATGCCGAAAGGATGTTCGGAATCGAACGTACCCGCCGACAGAAAACCATCGACCTGCAGATCGAACTGATGCCCTGGCAGGAAAATATGGATTATGAACGGATCGGCCTGGTAACCAACTATGCTGAGCACCTGGGGGTGAAAACTCCTATTACCTATCTTCCCGTTTCTCCAGGTAAAAGCGTTTCCGTGATCGTGGAAGTGGCAGCCATGAATATGATCCTGAAGGGGGCCGGATATGATGCAGGCGAAGATTTTAACCGCAAGATAAACGAGGAAATACGCAAGAAGACCATCAACAAAAGCTTGGAAGGGAAGGCTAATGAAACAAATAGCCGTGACCGTAGTAAATAAGCTGGGGCTGCATGCCCGCCCTTCCGCTTTACTGGTGCGTGCTGCCACCAAATACCGCAGTGAGTTTTTCATCGAGAAAGACGGCATGAAAGTAAATGGCAAAAGCATTATGGGCGTAATGATGCTGGCTGCGGAATGCGGTTCGCATCTGGAGCTTATCGCCGATGGCGTGGATGAGGATTACATTTTAACCGAGATCAAGGAGCTGCTGGATAGCGGTTTCGGAGAAGATTGATGAAAAGGCTGGCCGGAAACAGTATCAATAATGGGATGTTCATTGGCCGTGCCAGGCATGTGGACGTGCCTCAGGGCTCCGCGGAGCATCGCCAGATAAAGCCGGATGATATCGACAGGGAACTGCAGCGGCTGAAAGAAGCGATGGGAGCCGTGGAACAGGAAATCGACCATGACCTGATCCACAGCGGTTTAAACCATCGTGATGCGGAAATCATTGCCAGCCATCGCGATATCCTGCACGATCCCGATATCCTGGGCATGATCAGAGCCAGCATCAAAGATCAGTTTTGCAATGTCTCCCTGGCGGTGCAGCAGACTTTCGCCAATATCGTATCTCAATTTGAAAGCATGCAGGTGGAGCAATTTGCCGCCAAAGCTGCGGATTACCGCGATGTGGGTACCAGGCTGTTGAATGCCTTGAATGGAATCAGCATTTCTCTGCCTGCGGATCTGGAAGCTGATCAGGTGCTGATTTTCAAGGAAATGACTCCCTCCCTCATCACGAAGCTGTCGCACGCCGGAGTGGGAGCTTATCTCTCATCCCGCGGTAGCTACAATTCCCATTCCTCGATTCTCAGCAGAGCCCTCAATATCGTTGCCATCGCCAATATCCCCGGTTTGCTGCAAACGGTTCATGATGGGGACAATCTGATCGTGGATGGCGACGAGGGAAAATTGATCGTGAATCCCGATGATGAGACCATGGAGTATTACGTGCAGAAGATCCAGGTGGAGGAGCTGCTGCGTCAGAAACTGGAGCGCTTGAAAGTTTCCGCTTCTCAAACTCTGGATAAGCGTACGATCACCCTTTATACCAATATCGGCCTGCCCGAGGAGCTGGATGCGATCCTGAATCTGGATTGCGATGGCATTGGTCTGTTCCGCACCGAATTTTTGTATCTGTCGCGTCAGAATCTCCCCACCGAAGACGAGCAGTTTGAAATCTACCGCATTCTGGCAGAGCGTTTGGCTCCGGCTCCGGTAACGATCCGCACTTTCGATCTGGGTGGCGACAAGCTGGCTCCCTTTGGTTTGGGTACGCCAGAGGATAATCCCTATCTGGGCAATCGGGGAATCCGCTTTTCGCTAATGCATCACGATCTCTTTAATACCCAGCTTCGTGCTATCTTGCGGGCTTCTGCCTTTGGCAAGATCAAGGTGATGTTTCCCATGATTCTGGATGCTGAAGATTTCAGGGAAGCCAAGCGTTCATTCAATCGCTGCCAGGAGGAGCTCTATTCCGAGGGAGTGGCTTTTGACAGCTCCATTGCTCTGGGAGCAATGATCGAGATCCCTTCGGCAGCTCTGGAAGCAGATGCTTTGGCCCGGGATTGCGATTTCCTCAGCATCGGCACCAACGATCTGGTGCAATATACCCTGGCGGTGGACAGAAATAACGAGCATGTTTCCCGATATTACATTCAGCACCATCCCGCCGTGCTTTCCCTGATCCGGCACACCATACTGAGTGCGGCCAAATTTGGCACGCCGCTCTCCGTTTGCGGGGAAATGGCCTCCATGCCTATCTACGTTCCCCTCCTCATTGGGATGGGGATCACGGAACTGAGCGTGAATCCGCTAAACTACTTCATGGTGAAAGCGATCGTGCAAAAGTGCGATGCCAAGCTAAGCAAACTGATCACCCGCTTCAATTTCTCCCGCAGTGTGCATGAAGTGGAGCAATTTATCTACAAAGAACTGAAGCACTATTATCAAATCCAGGAGGAATCATGATCCGCTACGAATATCATAATCTGATCGCTTCTCCTCAATTTCCGTCTGCCTTGCCCACCGCCATGCTAACCGAATATCAGCAGCAGGTTAGCCTGGCTCACGATGAAATTGCCTCCGATCGTGCGGCGAATATCATGGGATTCTATAATCTTCCTGAGGGTGATATCAGCCACATCACGGACTTTGTGAAGGGCCTGGGTGAGCGCTTCGACACCATGGTGGTTTTGGGAATCGGCGGTTCGGCCCTGGGAAACCGTGCGCTCTATTCAGCTCTGAAAACGGAGCGGAAGCTGCCTCGCAAGCTGTATGTGTATGATAATGTGGATCCCGTGTTCCTGCATGAGATCTTGCAGAGCCTCGATCTGGATAGAACCATCTTTAATATCATTACCAAAAGTGGCACTACCGCGGAAACCATGGCTGGCTACATGATCCTTACTGATCTGATCAAAAAGAAATACCCGCAAGACTACCAATCCCGCATCGTAATTACCACCGACAGGGAAAAGGGCTTCCTGCGCCAGGTGATTAAAAACGAGGGCTACACGTCTTTCGTAGTTCCCGATAATGTGGGGGGACGTTTCAGCGTTTTAACCGATGTGGGCCTGGTTTCTTCTGCTTTCACCGGCATGGATATTGCCGCCATGCTAAAAGGTGCTGCCGCCATGCGGGAACGCTGTGATGACCCCGAAGTCATGAATAATCCCGCCTACCTGAATGGCCTCATCCACTTTCTATACCTGCGCAAAGGCAAGAACATCAGCGTGATGATGCCCTATGCCAATGCGCTGTACGACTGCGCGGACTGGTATCGCCAGCTTTGGGCCGAAAGCCTGGGCAAGCGCCATGACACCAAGGGCCGCGAGATCTATGCAGGCCAAACTCCCGTTAAGGCTTTGGGAACCACCGATCAGCATTCCCAAGTGCAGCTCTACACCGAAGGCCCAAATGACAAGGTTTTCACCTTCCTCACCGTGGAAAACTTTACCCATGACTATGTAATTCCCGATCTGCATCCGGATCGTGAGGAAGTAAGCTATCTGGGTGGGCGCAAACTATCCGAATTGCTTAATGCCGAACGCTTTGCCACGGAGATTGCCCTCACCAAAGCCATGCGTCCCAATGCCAATCTGGTTTTTCCCGTAATCGATGAATATCACCTGGGCGAATTCATTATGCTCTATGAAATCCAAACCGTATTTACCGGTAAACTGCTGCATATCAATCCTCTGGATCAGCCGGGAGTGGAAGCGGGAAAGATCGCTACCTATGCCCTGATGAATAAAAAGGGCTTCGACAAAGAGCGTGCCGAGATCGAGCAATATAAAAGGGAGCATGGGCTGTAATGGCGGATTCCAATCCGCCATTACTCCGAGTAAAGCATATAATAGTTTTTTTTAACACAGAGGAAAAGCAGAGAAACGCAGAGAAAAGCAGAGGAACCCGTATGTAGTGTCGGATTCCGATCCGACATTATTTTAAACCACAGAAAACGCAGAGAAAAGCAGAGGAACCCGTATGTAGTGTCGGATTCCTATCCGACGTTATTTTAAACCACAGAGAACACAGAGAAAATCCATCATAAAGATCATAATTATCTGCGTCATCTGCGTTCTATTTTTTATCAGGTTTATCAGGTCGATCAGGTTTTCAGAGTTCCATTTCTTTCAAAGCGCAGCTTTCATTCTTCATTCTTCATTCTTCATTTCATCAGAACCGTACTATAAACCCCAGCACTCCATAATGCACCGCGGCAAAGGTATAAACTTCCCCGGCATCCGATCCGCCTTCCAGTAACCTGTATCCTGCTTTCACATCCAGATTATCCTTCAGGTTATACACCGCACCCAGAAATATATCTTCGGCGCGTCCGTAGGGAGAGCCCAGGCCTTCCGCTTCCAGCACGAAATCCAGATCGGGGCTGTAACGGTAGCCCATATCCACATTCAGCAGAGGCACGAATCCGGTATTGGTTTTGGTGGCTTCTTTATTTCCCGTGGTGGATAGCTTTATTTCCGCATCCCTTATTTTTCCCGCAGCGCCCACGCTACGGATAAATCCCAGCACCGGTTTAGCGAAGATGTAGCGGTATTGCAGACGGTAGGAATCAAAGCGATAGGAAACGTCGATCTGCTCTCCCGCAAAGAAGGTTTTATCCATGTAGCGGATATTGCGGTCGAATTTTCCTTCCCCTTTCAGGGTTAGGGGCGTAGCCATCAGGGAAATTTGATGATGAGGAGCAGGCCGCCAATGGATATTCAGCCGGGTATGCAAGGCGGGCTTGATGCCCAGATCATCCTTCAGCGAAAATTCATCGTGGCTATCATCATTGGGTATCTTGGCATCGTTGTATCCGGGAACGGCAATTCCGGTTTCCACATCCACTCTGATGTCGATAACGGCATTCAGCATTGCCATCAGAGTTATTAGTATGATTAGTAAGATATATCGTTTCATAATTATTTCCTTTGTCGATATAATACGCCAATAGCCAGAAACCGCAAGCAGAAAAAAGGGTGAGCATCAGCTCACCCTTACGTTTCACGTCTAACGTCTAACGTCTATTTCATCATAATCATCTTCAGGGTGCGGCTATAGCCCTCGGTTTGCAAGCGATACAGATACACGCCGCTGGCCACATCCCGGCTACTATTATCCTTACCGTTCCACACCAGTTTGTGATCTCCGCGATTTAGTTCGCCACTTACCAGGGTTTTCACCACCTGGCCTTTCAGGTTATAGATTTCCAGGCGGACGTCACTTACTTTGCCGAGGCTGAAACTGATGGTGGTTTCGGGATTGAAAGGATTCGGGAAATTTGGATACAAAGCGTTCACGGGGGTTACCACCGCGATCTCATCTTCATTACCAGTGGACGTGCCGGTGATAATGCGGATGTTATCGATAGTCCAGCCAGGATCGGTGAGATCAGCATGGATGGACACATCACGCAGCCGGAAGCGCAGGTAGATGCTTTGTCCCGCATAGGCAGTCAGGGGTACGAATTCCGTACGCCACCAGTCCCAGCGTCCGGATTTTGTCCATAAAGCTGTCCAGGTAGCGCCATCGGGGGATACTTCCACGCTGCAGGGATCCCAATCCCATTCCGTGTAGAGGTGCGAATCAAAGATCAGCAGGGGGTTTCCCGCGGAAGGAATGGCAATTGGCTGCAAAGTTTTGATCCACCAGTCGCAGCCCATTTCATAAAATCCCCAGCCTCCCCAGCTATCAGTGATGGCATAGCCTGATGCGGATAGCTCATTTTGCCGCGTCCAGGGGCCATTCATTTCCCAGGCTGTGGTGCCGCTTTCCCAGGTTTCGCGGTAGATGGTGGTTTCGGGGCTAAGCTCAAATCCGCCGTAATTGGCTCCGGCACCAAGGGTGAGGGTTCCCAAGTAGGGGTAGTAGCCATCGGCATAAATCTCTATGGGATATTCGCCAGCGTAGCCGCTATATACAAAATTGCCATTTACAAATAGGGTATCCGGTTCCACACTGCCAATGATCACCCGGGCAGAGAGGGGAGTATTGCCACTAAACACACCCGATGAGTACGTTGCGGCCTCTTTGGGCTGCATGCTTACCGCCACATTGGTCCACACCGAATTCAGCACATTTATGCCAGTAAGCACCGTATCATGATAGCCTTTCTTGCGCGCCCGGATGGTGTATTGTCCGGTTTGCATGGCACGATAGTATTTTCCCGTGGCGGCAAAAGATTTGCGAGGGGTAAACCACGGTGCCTTGTGCTGTTCCACGATGATCTCCGCTTCCAGGGGGTTATTTGTAAGCGCATCTTTCACCGTGCACACCAGCATGGCGGTGGAAGGAACAGCGGCAGAAAACATCAAGGAGCGGTTCAGCATCCAGCGTACGCCATTGTTGCAGCGGTTAACGGTGTCCACCATGATCAGTGAATCCGGCTGGATAGTACTGGTGCAGCATTCGATGAGGAGTGCCATGGTGCCGTATTCCTTGTACATCCAGTCATGATAAGCACCTCTGCGGCTGAGATTGGGATAAACCTCGTAAGTGGCGGTGCCAGCTTCATTAATAATCTGAGCACCTACGCCCTGACCGATGCTTGCAGATAATGCCAGATCGGGACTGGGACGCGCCTCTTTCCAATTGAAGGGATAATATACTTTTTCGGAGAAATTGCCGGTGCGGGATTCATGCCAGCAGATGGAATATACAAATTTATACTGGTCGCATAGCTCTTTCAGGGCAAGGGTTTCGGTCTCACTGAATTCTCCAGGGCCGCGATAGTAATCATAAACTTCCCAGCCACCAGGTTGCCACAGCGAGTCGCCATGACACCAGTTAAAATCAAAATTGCGGTTGATATCCACGCCATCCAGGTCATAGCCGGTACTGGGAGTATAGTCAAAAATGCCGTTATTATTCATATCCCGCTTGTTCTTGCGGTAGGTTACGTCCAGATTGCTAGTTACTACTTCGTGTCCTTCGGGATTCAGGGTGGGAATAAACCAGATGTCAAGCTGGGCAATCCACTGACTATAGGGCGGCTGATTGCGATTGGCCAGGATTTCATTGATGTTACTCATACAAATTTCCACGCCCATCACTTCTTCGGCATGCACCTGACCTGTAAAAAGCAGCGCTGGTTCATTTTCGTCCGTGGCGGCATTATCGCTGATCCGGAAGGCATAAATGGGCATATTGTCATGCTGGGAATTGCCGATCGAGATCATCTTCGTAATCTCGGGATACTGATTGTGAAGAGCAGTAAGCTCATCTGTTACTTCTGTATAGGTGTGATAGCAGGTAGGCAAAAGTGCTCCCAAGAGCCAGGGCACCAGCAGTAGCAAGGCCATCACCGAATATTTAATAGCTTTCATCGTAACTCCATCTGATCTTGATTCACCCAAAGGTATGCAATTATCGCTCCAAACAATCGAAAAGGTTGAGAGTTATACAGCAACAAAGCCATTTTGGCTCCACAAGAAGCGCCATGCTGCGTGATTAACTTGTAGCTACCGGATATCACTATCTTAGGCTAAGACACTAAAATTAAATCATTTATTAGAATTGCAATCTTCCTCCTGAATTCAGAAAGTTTATCATGCCATTATCTACCCTTAATCAAGTCTTAATAATTAACGCTTGATTAAGGGTGGATATACACCTGATTAACATGCTGGATTTGGGGAGAGATTGGATTTTTCCGGATTTTTCAGCCACAGCATACAGCCAGCATTTGCAACGTTGTCCCAGCGCTGATTGGAGTTTGAAGCGCTTTCCCCAAGCTCGAATTTATCGAAATGGACGAGATGGACTTTATGGACGAGATGGACAGCATGCAACGATATCTATGGCTAAGTTTCACCTTTTCACTTTTCACCACTTTTCCCTGTTCCCTATTCCTGATCCCTTGTTTTCTATTGACACAAAACAAGCGCTGAAAAGGAATGTACTAAAGAATAATACGCTTGTAACAGGCAGCGAGGAAAAATGCGCAAAAAGTGGAAATACGTGATCGGAAGCGTGGTGCTGCTGGTAATCATCCTGGTGGTGGTGAAGAATTGCTCCAAGGCAAAAACCGGAGCTGCTACTCCCGGAACCGGCAGTGAAAGCGTTACCGTTACCCGTGGCGATATCCAGACCAAGATCGAGGTTACCGGCGAAGTTCAGCCGCAAACGGTGGTATCGCAAAAATCCAAGGTCAGCGGCAAGATCATGAAGTTTTATGCGGCTGAGAATGACTATGTGAAAGCAGGACAGATAATTGCCGATATTGAGCCGGATTATAACCAGGCGAATACGCTGTTCAGCACCAAAGCGATGCTGCAAAAGGCGGAGATTGCCCTGGCAAATGCCCGCAAGGAACTGACGGATAAAAAAGCGTTGCTGGATGGGAATTTCATTTCCCAGGACGAGTATAAAACGGCTCAGGACGCGCTTAAATCGGCAGAGATCGAATATGCCCAGGCCAGCAACCAGTATGAGATGATCCGCGAACTGGACGTTCCGGGCAAGGTTCTCCACGTTTATGCCACTGCCAGCGGCGTGGTTATCGAGCGTGAAATAAATGAAGGCGAAATGGTGCAATCCAGCATCAGCAGCTATGGCGAAGGCACCATCGTGATGAAGATTGCCGATCTGAACAAGATGATCGTGAAAACCAATATCAACGAAGTGGATATATCCAAATTCAAAACCGGACAGGAAGCGCAGATCAAGATCGACGCCCTGCCCTATGAGGAATTTCACGGGAAAGTAACCAAGATTGCCCCCATGGCGGTAACCGAAAACAACGCCAAGGTTTTCCCCGTGGAGATCAGCATCAATGCTACGGGTCAGGTGGTGAAGCCCGGAATGACGGCGAACTTAACCATTATCGGAGAATCGCGCATCGGCGTGCTTACCATCCCCATCCGTGCCGTATTCAGCAACGATCAGAATCAGGATATCGTGTATTTATTGCCCGCTACAGCTGCTCCTGCGGCCAAAACTGCGGATAGTACTAAAACCAAAGCTGCCAGGAAAACCGCTGCTAAAGCCGCTAAAACCCCTGAAGGCATCGCCACTCCAGTGAAGCTTGGAGCGAATGACATGCAGATGGTGGAAGTGGTGGAGGGCTTGAAGGAAGGCGATAAAATCCTCCTTACGGAGCCGGGAACCGAAACTAAATTCCAGGGAATGATGATGTAACTATGATTAAAATAGATAAATTAAGCCGCTTCTTTGGGGCGATCAAAGCCGTTAATGAGATCAGCTTCGTGATTCAGGATCGTGAAATCCTGGGCTTTCTGGGACCCAATGGCGCCGGCAAAACCACTACTCTGCGGATGCTGGTGGGCTATTTGCAGCCGGGTTCGGGAAGCATTGAACTGGATGGGAAGAGCATTTTTGCCGATCCCTTGGCCGCCAGCCGCCAGATTGGCTATTTACCGGAACAGAATCCCCTGTATGATGAAATGACCGTTTCGGAAGCTTTGGCCTATGTGGCGGAGCTGCGAAAGCTTAGCAAGGGCTTCTTCAGGGAACGCAAAGACTTCGTGGTGAAGAATTGCGGGCTGAAGGAAGTGCTGCACCAAAAGATCGGCACGCTCTCCAAAGGCTACCGGCAACGCGTAGGCCTGGCGCAGGCGATTTTGCACGATCCGCGTATCCTGATTCTGGATGAACCTACCTCCGGGCTGGATCCCAATCAGATTATCGAGATCAGAGATCTGATCCGTACCCTGGGTGAGGAAAAAATGGTGATCCTTTCCAGCCATATCATGCAGGAAGTGCAGGCGCTTTGCGACCGCGTGGTGATCATTAATAAAGGCCGCATCATTGTGGATGACCTGAAGGAAAACCTGGGCAGTTACCTGCAAAATAGCAATGTGCTGTTTCTGGAGCTGGAAGGTGCCGGAATTGACCTCAGTGAATTTGAAAAGGAACATCCGGAAATGCAGATTAGCAGCACGCAGCTGGATGATAATCATGTGAAGCTTAGCTGCGTGATGCCTCCGGATACGGATATCCGTACGGAGCTGGCAAGATTCGTTAGCAGCAAAGGCTGGCTGATTCTGGAAATGCACCAGCAACGGCAAAGCCTGGAAGAAATATTCCATGAACTCACCGGAGAAAACTATCAGGAATCTGCAGAAGCGGAAACCGAAGATATTGTGGAAACGGAAACGGCAGAGGAGACAGAAGCATGAGTGCAGTTTGGACGATAGCTAAAAAAGAATATCAGCTGGCGATGCGCTCGGTAGCTACCTATATCGTGTTCACCTTATTTCTGGTGGTTACCGGAGTGCTGTATGGCGGCATGATGTTCAGGATTGCCCTGGCCGAACTAAGGCCTCTCTTTGAGATTCTGCAGATCGTATTTGTATTTTATATTCCTGCCATCACCATGGGTAGCATTGCCAGGGAACGGCAGAGCGGAACCCTGGAGCTCCTCTGCACGATGCCGATAAAGCATGCGGACATCATCTGGGGAAAGATCATTGCAGGCATCATGCAGCTGAAAACGCTGCTGGCCACCACGCTGGTGTTTCTGGCGATCATCATGATCTTTGGCGAGGGGATCGACTATGGTGCGATTATCTGTGGCTACCTGGGATTGATGCTTGCGGGAAGTGCCTATGTGGCGATCGGCGTATTTGCCTCCAGCCTGCCCAGCAATCAGATTCTGGCCTTTGTATTGGCTTTGCTGCTGTGCGGGGTGCTATACGTGATGAAATATGTAGTGATGATCCTGCCCTTACAGCTGGTGAGTGCGGTGCAATACCTTAGCTTCGAATCGCATTTGGCGAGCTTTATGAAAGGCGTTATCGATATTCGCGATATCCTTTTCTTCCTTGCCGTAATGGTGATCTTCGCCTTTTTGGCGGAATTCAATCTGCAGTCCCGCAATCTGGCGCAGGAGAAGTAAGATGGCAAAGAGTAATCTCAAAACAAGCTCCATCCTTAGCGGCCTCCTCATCAAGCTGGCCATCGTGCTGGTGATCCTGCTGGTGGCCGGATATCTGAATCTGCGCCTTGATTTATCGCAAAATAAGGCCTACACGCTCAGCTCCGCCAGCAAGGAAGCAACTAAAGGCCTGAAAGACAATATGGTGCTGAAAATCTACGCCAGCGCGGAACTTCCGGCCGGGCTCAGTTCCATCGATAGATACTTGCGCGACCTGCTGTCCGAATTCAAGCTGGCCGGCGAGGGCAAATTCCACTATGAATACGTGCGTGGACTCAGCCCCGAAGAGCTGAAAAGCCAGGCTATGCAAAACGGCCTGAAGCCAATGATCTTTCAGATTTATGAGAATGATGAAACCACTACCAAAGAGATAATCTATGGCGTAGTCTTTGAATTTCAGGGCAATATGCTCACCATGCAAGTGAAGCCTGGCATGGAACCGCAATTGGAATATTCGCTTACGCAGATGATTCAGAAGCTGGGAAAGCAAAAGCTGCCGAAAGTAACCGTATTTGCCGATACGCTCTTTGCCCGGATGCCCACCGATAGTTTCAGCATGGGCATGGATGCCAATTTCGAGCTGAAGGTGGTGGATCTGATGACTCCGCCCGAGCAGACTGAGGTGATGGTATTTACCGGCGCCAGTGCAGATCTGGAGCCCCAGCAGCTTTACCATCTGGATCAATTCCTGATGAAGGGCGGATCGCTGGTAGTGATGCAAGACCGCATCGGCACAGACGGCAGTGGCATTATCCCCATTTCTTCCAATGTGTTCCCCCTGCTGGAGCATTATGGCCTTAAGATCAGCCAGGAAGTGGTGCTGGATGTATTTTGCGATCAGCGTGGCACCGGCGTGGGCAACAGCATTGCCTTCCCTGTTTATCCCGTGCTGCGCGGTTCTGAGCATCCGATCACCGCCAATATCGCCAATATCGTGATCTATCTTGGTTCAGCACTGGCCTTTAATAAAGATCCCAATCTGAAGTTCATGCCGATCCTTTCCAGCTCTGCCAAGAGCGGCTTGCTGCCGGGACCGCCCTACGTATTGGATGACAAGCTTTTCAATAATCCCGATCCCGAAACTTTCAATAAACCGCCCATCACGATAGGGGCTACCGTGGAAGGCAAATTCACCAGTTATTTTGCCGATAAACCGGAGCTGCAACAGCCCGGATTTGTAGCCAGCACCGAAAAAAGCCGCATCGTAGCCTTTGGCGACCGGGAGCTATTTCTGGATTCGGACAAGGACATTTACAAAGACCGTTATTACATTGTGCTGAACGCCGTGGATTGGCTTCTGAAGCGGGATTCCATGATCTCCATCCGTTCCCGCAGCATTACCCAGAGTATCCTTAGTATTCCATATTATATGCATAAAAGAGACATTGTGTGGGGAGACCTGGCTAAAACCGAACGCAGGATCAAAACCGGTATCAAGGTAGTAGGTGCGGTTTTACCGTCGCTGATCTTGATCCTGGTGGGCTTGTTCCTGGCTCTGCGGCGTAAACAACTGGCAGGAGAAGCAAATGCAGAAAAATAGAGTAGTACTTATCGCCATTCTGGCTTGCCTCGTGGGGATATATTTCTTCGTACGCAGCCGGGGACCCCAGGAGCGTCAATATCCCATCTTCGATTTGGATTCGCTGGCCATTGCCCAGATTGAGGTTTTTGACCAAGCCAACACTCTGAAGCTGGAAAAGCAGAAGGGGAAATGGATGCTGGTGGAACCCGTGAAGTGGGAAGCAGATACCCTCAGAATCCAGAGCTTATTCCAGGACGTGCTTAGCGCAGAATACCCCAAAACTCCGATGGGCAAGGGCAAGGAAGCCATAGAGCGCTTCAAACTGAAGGACAACGAAGCCCTGCATATCAAAATCAGCAATGCCAGGGGCAGTAAAAGCAATCACATCATGTTCAGCAATATGGGCAATCCCTTCGACTATTTCCGCTACGCTGGCAAGGATGAAATCTACCAGATTAAAGCCAAGGTGATGACCATCTATACCACCGAACTGCCGATGTGGCGCAGTCCCGACGTGGTAAGCATCACCGAGGATCAGATCTCCAGGATGGAAATAAGCAATATCAACAATTCCTACACCCTCAGCCTGAAGGAGTACGACTGGTATTACAAGGATCAGCAAGAGGATTTTATGATCCCCCGTACCAATCGGGCCATCGCCAAGATCCTCAATATCATCTCCACCTTTCAAACCTATGTGTTTGTTGATGATACCACTCCCGAGCAGGTAGCCAAATTCGCCACCCCGGAATGCACCGTGCAGATCTTCCTGAAAAACGGGACCAAACAAGTGCTGAAATTCGTGAAAAGAGGCGAGCAAGAATACCTGATGATGGTGGATAACGATCCTTCCGTGCTCTTTGCCGTTACTCCCGATAGCGTCCATCGTTTCATGCGTACTGCCGATATCTTCAAAATGAAGGTATTCTAGGGTAGATGCTGAGTATCAAGCGCTGCCGGAATATTGACACCGGGCTCTATAATGAGCTGCTGAAGCTGTGGAATGCCACCGGGATCAGCAATCCTGCCCGCAGCGATAGCCTGGTATCCATTCAACACTCGCTGGAAAATAACGGCTGCTTGATTCTGGCCTATGAAGACCAGGCGCTTTGCGGAACCGCGTGGCTAACTCACGATTTCCGCAGATTATACGTGCATCACATGGCGGTGCTGCCCGAAAAGCAAAACAGGGGTATCGGCAGCAAGATTCTGCAGGAAGCGCTGCAAATATCTTCCGAACTCGGCTATCAGGCCAAGCTGGAAGTGCATCACCGCAATGCCCGCGCCCTGCATCTC
>JAGOGT010000187.1 GCA_017996595.1 Candidatus Cloacimonadota bacterium | reverse complement strand
GCCCTGGGAGCCTATGAAGTAACCCCCATTAATCTCATCTCTGCCTTTACCACCTTCCCCAATGGCGGTTACCGCACCAGGCCCGTTTTCATCACTCGCGTGGAAGATATGCAGGGTAAAGTGCTGGAAAGAGGCTTGGGTAGCAAAGCCAAGGTTTGCGAACCGGAAGTGGCTTATATTATGACCTCCATGCTCCAATCGGTAGTGTCTTCGGGAACCGGTGCCGCCGCCAGAAACAATTATCACTGGCAGGCTGCGGGTAAAACTGGTACTTCCAGCGATCACAGGGACGCCTGGTTTGTGGGGTTTAACCGCGAATTCACCCTGGGCATCTGGAACGGCTTCGATAATAATGCCGCTATCTCTGCCAGTGCCGTGTGCGCTCCCATCTGGGGTCAAATCATGACCAAAGCCATCCGTCTGCAAAATAAGGGACGCATGCCCCGCCTCGATGACAGCCGATACAGCTTCAGCATGCCGGCAGGAATCGTGAAAGCCACGATCAATCCCACTACCGGCTTCAGATCTGCATCGGGCATCGAAGAATACTTTATCGAAGGCAACGTACCTCCCGAAATACAGGATACCCTAAGCTTCAATTTCCATCCCACCCGCTGGGGATACCGCGATGAATTGGAGCAGAATTGACCTCAGGAGTATCTCAAATCCTCTTCTACATCCTTTCGCTCCTTATCGGTACAGGTTTTATCACCTATATCTATTTCTGCATCAGGTTTTGGGTCGGATTCCGCACTTTCAAAAATGAACTGAGCCCCGCTAAGCGGCTGGTAACCGTTATCATTGTCGCCCGCAATGAGGCTGCCAATCTTCGAGAGCTGTTTTTGTGCCTCTTGAATCAGGATTATCCCCATGATCTCTATGAAGTTATTCTTGCCGATGACGATTCCGAAGACGAAACCGAAGCCATCGTGAATAGCTTTTGTGATTCAGATATGAATGTCCGCTATCTGAAGGTAACCGGCCGCGATGACGTGATTTCGCCCAAGAAGCAAGCTCTGGAAAAAGCCATGGCCCTGGCCAAAGGCGAGCTGATCCTCACCACCGACGCGGATTGCATTTTACCCCCCACCTGGATCAGATCCATGGTTTCGCTATTCACCGATAAGGTCTCCATGGTGGCTGGTTATTCCCGCACCTATCTTCCAGATTGGAACAAGGAATCCATCCTCCACAAATATGAGCACCTGGATTTTGCCTTCACCTACATGGTCATGGCCGGGGGCTACACCATCGGCAGAAGCTGGGCTTGCATCGGTCAGAATCTGGCCTACCGGCGCTCCGCATTTTACGATGTGGGTGGCTTTGAAAGCATCCGCCATCTTATCTCCGGCGACGACGTAAACCTCATGCAAGTGATGCGCCGCAAGGGGCATAAGATCATTTTCAATTTCCTTCCCCAAAGCTTCGTTTACACCCATCCGGTAAAATCATGGAAGCAACTGGTAAATCAGCGCAGCCGTTGGGCTTCGAACATGAAACACCAGATCAAATTCAATCCTGAGTTCTTTTTCATCCTCCTCTCCATGGCTTTCATGTATTGGGGAGGACTCATGATGATGTTCTTCAATTTTTACCTGGGCTTGTTTATCTTCGCCTTCCGCATCCTCATCGAGAATATCACGCTAAATAATGCCCGCCGATTCTTTGGCGTTAGTGCCCGCATGATGCGCTTCTACCCCATCTGGTTAGTGATTCAAACCTTCTTTCTGGTCTTCACCATGGTGCTGGGGCAATTCAATATCTTCGTGTGGCATGGCAAAAGACCCTATAAAAGGAGCAAATGATGCTAACGGTTGTTTTTGATGATGCCCGCAGCGCCGAGTTTTATCCCCTCACCCTTACCCGGGCCAGTGGCGATCTCCGCTGTGGAGTGCTGAAGCTGCGCCAACGCCTCGAAGCATGTTTCCCTTCGGAAGCCGAAACTGCCGTGATAATCGCTCCCCGGCTGCAGCAGCTATATGCAGAAAGGCATCCCGATTGGCTCCTCCATAGATTCCCCGAAAATACCGAAAAACTATATCTTAATTCCCTCCTGCGGATTGATCAGGAGCTTATCAGTCAGATCACGGCCTTGCCTTCAGAAAGTTCTTTGCTACATGAGGGTCAGCTCCTGGCAGCGAAAACCAAGAAGAATTTTAGTGATAATCTGGCGCAGCACTTAACCCCGATAAATACCGATAAAACCCTATATAATAACATCAGCGATCTCATCCATGATAATGCCCGCATGATCCGCTGGGACTTTGAGCATTATTTCTACGACAAGGATAATTCCTTCGAAACCGAACCGGGCGTAACCGTGCAAAATCCCTATGATGTATGGATCGGGGAAGATGTAAATCTCGCTCCCGGCGTGGTAATCGATGCCTCCTCAGGACCGGTAATCCTGGATGAAGGCTGCCGCGTGATGGCCAATGCTGTGCTGGTAGGGCCACTTTATATCGGTAAAAAAAGCCTGATCAAGATCGGCGCCAAAATCTATGGTGGCACTTCCATCGGCCCCGTTTGCAAAATCGGCGGCGAAGTGGAAGACAGCATCATCCAGGCCTATAGCAATAAACAGCACGACGGCTTTCTGGGCCATGCCTATCTGGGGGAATGGATTAATCTCGGTGCCGATACCAACAATAGCGATCTGAAAAATACCTACATGAACGTGGAATACTATTCTTACCCAAAAAAGAAAAAGACTGATTCCGGATCCCAATTCCTGGGCTGTATCATCGGCGATCACAGCAAAACAGGAATCAACTGCAGCATCAATACCGGCACCGTGATCGGCGTTGGTTGCAATCTCTGGGGATCAAACTTGATTATGGATTTTATCCCCGATTTTTCCTGGGGCATGGCAGGCGAATTGAAACCCTATCGCACAGATGCTTTCTGCTACACCGCAGCTCTGGTAAAAGAAAGGCGTCAGCTTGGTTTCAGCCCCGCCGAAAAAGCCCTCTACACGCAAATAGCCAATTTGGAGTATTAAATGCAAGATCTGATAGAAGTAGAATTCCGAACCGGACGTTTGGGCTACTATCCCAATATCCCCAGCCTGGACATCGCTCCGGAAGACTTGATTATCGTGGAAGTGGAGCGGGGTGATGATATCGCCCAGGTTATCCACATGAGTGTGAACGAAGAAGAAATCGAAGCACATCCGGAAGGCGGAAAATTCTATGCCATCCGCCGCAAAGCCAGCCCTGATGATATCGACAAGCTCAGCAATATCGGCTATGAAGAAGAAAAAGCCGCCAAAACCTTCAATAACACCCTGGAACGTTATCCCTTCGAAATGAAACTGATCGAAACGATCTACCAGTTCGATGGCAACAAGCTCACCTTTTTCTTCACCGCTGAAGGCCGCATCGATTTTCGCACCTTTGTGCGCGAATTGGCCACAGTGTTCAAAACCCGCATCGAATTGCATCAAACCACCGGCAGGGATGAAGCCCGCCGTTTGGGCGGCTTTGGCATGTGCGGCAAGCAATATTGCTGCGGCAGCTTCCTGAAGCATTTCAACCAGGTAACCATCAAAATGGCCAAGGATCAAAATCTGGCCGGCAATCTCTCCAAAATCTCCGGACCCTGCGGAAGGCTGCTCTGCTG
>JAGOGT010000186.1 GCA_017996595.1 Candidatus Cloacimonadota bacterium | reverse complement strand
CGGAAAAGGGATATTTACTTGACTTCACCAAAACCTGGAGCATCGACGATAACCGCAATAACTTCCAGTTTACCACCGAGATCGGTTATAAGATCGAAAATGGCAAGATTTCCGGCATCGTGAAAGAACCCACTTACTTCGGTATCACCAAGGACTTTTGGAATGCCTGCGACGCCATCTGCGGACCGGAGGAATGGGGCTATCACAGCACCTTCCACTGCGGTAAGGGTGAGCCCGGGCAAATCATGCAGCTTTCGCACGGAGTGGCTCCGGCACGCTTCAAAGATATCAATGTCAGCGTAAAAATGTAAAGCAAGGAGATACTATGAAACACATTGCTATAGCCCTGATGCTTCTGGGCCTGTTGCTGCTCCCGCAGCTGGGTTTTGCCCGCAGTTTTGCCCGCTGGCATACTTCCCTGGGAAGTTTTACCGCGGAGCTGTATGATGAGATTGTGCCCATCACGGCCAATAACTTCATCGATCTTACGAATGAAGGTTTTTATAATAACCTGATCTTCCACCGGGTAATTCAGGGCTTCATGATTCAAGACGGTTGTCCTTATGGCACCGGTTATGGCGGGCCTGGCTATACGATTCCCGATGAATTTTCTCCCCTCCTGCTTCATAACCAGGCGGGAATTCTGGCTATGGCACGGACTACCGCTCCTAATAGCGCTGGCAGCCAATACTACATCACTCTGGCTCCCCAGCCGCATCTGGATGGAGGGTATGCGGTCTTCGGCAAGGTGATCGAGGGACTGAATACCGTGATGACCATTGGCGACGTTCCTGTAGGTGCCAATGATCGTCCCATCACCCCGGTAAATATCTATCAGCTACGGATGCTGGATTTGCATATTGTTAGCACTTTCCCCGCGGAAGATACCCTCTATGTGGCGCAAAATGAACCCCAGATGTTCATTATCGAGGCGACTTCGCAGGCGGCGCAGCTTAGCTACGATTGGTATCTGAATGACGTCTTGATCCCTGATCAGCACGATTTTATTCTGGAGACTGCCATTAATTCACCCGGATGGAATGAGCTTCGCTGCCATATTGCCTCCTCGGATAGCATTGCCTTTGATGCGCGGTGGGCGATCAATACCGGAACTGCCACCGATGATAACGCTATTCCGGAACTTTCCGCCTTGTCCATGATTTGCTATCCCAATCCCTTCAGCGGTGTCCTGGATCTGGAATATAGCCTCAAAGCGCCCGCGGATGTTGCAATCACGATCTATAACCTCAAAGGGCAGAAGGTTAATACTCTCCACTCCGGCTCCAAGACTGCCGGTACCTGGAAAGCAGAATGGGATGCTCGTGATTCCCAAGGCGCAAGATGTGCTCCGGGAGTGTATCTTTTTATGCTGCATGCAGGTGACCAAAGCAAAGCCGTTAAAGCTATTCTGCTGGGTGATTAAGGCACAATCGCTATTTCCTTTGGATTCGACACGTCCTCGTGTCGAGCATAACTGAGCTTAATAACAAGCAAAATAAGCGACTTCGTCGCTTTGCAAACGGGGACGTTTGCAATCCTGTGGAATCCCTCTGCAGGGAATAGATTGTAACATAAGCCTTTATCTCGCGATGCCCATGTGATGCCCATGCGACCACCATGCAAAAGCATGGTCATCTCATGGAAATCACCTGATCTAGCAGAATGCGTATGATAATGGTTATTAGTTAGTGGTTAATGGTTAATGGCATAGCCCGCAGCCAGGGCTGACACCTAACGCCATACCTGCTCTCTCTTTTCTCTTTTACTCTTTGTTTGTTAAGCTCTTATCTCTTTTACTCTTTGTTTGTTAAGCTCTTATCTCTTTTACTCTTTGTTAGTAATCTTCTCTTTTACTCTTTGTTGCATTTATGTTAGATCGGAATCCTATTTATGGCGGTTTGGCTACCGCTGCTACTTCACCACGGAGAAGCGGATGGTGGTGAAATATCCTCCGCTGCGGATCCTGCAGAAATAGATCCCGCTGGTCATGGCACCCAATTCCAGATTTACCGGCATCCCGCTACTCAAATCCGGAATTTCGTTGCTTCTTAATAACTGTCCCTTCATGTTAAAGATCTCCACCAGGGCAGCATTTTTGCCACTGCCAAGGGGATAAACAGGGGTGAGGGTGATAATCCCTCCGGAGCTGGCAGGATTGGGACTGAGAGATACGCGATTGGGGCTAACCGGCTGCGTTTCAATGCCATCGATATAATCAAGGAGCAGGATGTGTCTTGGTTCAGCGCTGCGGGAGAGAATAACCAGTTCCTGGGGACGCAATTTGGTTTCATCCGGATAAGGGCTTTGGGTGCGGATGCCAATCCAGCCGGGGCCTTGTTTGTAAGATAATTGATAGCTGCTGCTGGCGCTGCTGCGGAAGGCATAGAGCTTATCCCCATCGGACATGATGAAATTGTAGGAAGCGTTGTTCAAAAATTGCCGGATGCCACGCATGGCATTCAGAATCCCCAGAGTGGTATCGTTTCCGGAATTAATGATGTGGCTGATCACATAGTGAAACAGCACTTCCGAATCCACCCAGTTCAGGGGATTGGGATCATTGAAGTAATTGGAGGGATGGATGTTGAACCAGGCCATTTCCGAATTCATAGAGCTGATCTCGCTGATCATGAAGTTTCTGGCGGAGCTGGCATTGCCATTGTGCATAAAGCTGTAGCTGCGGCGCCCACGATGGAACCAGAAGGGATGATTGCCCATGGTGACCCCTGAGGCACTACGCACATGCGCCAGCACGATGGCGGCACTATTGGCTGGATCGCGAATGCTTTGCATGGCGCGGTCCATAACGTCATAGCGCGGGTAAGTGCTATTCAGGGAACCGCGAAGGTAATCACCAGTGTAATACAAATTGCCAAAATCTAAGGGCTGAAGAACTCTTTTGAACCACATGTCGTCAGCCTGCAGCCTCGAAGAAATGGCTGGATAGGCCACCACGCCATAGCCGTCGGAATTGGAATAGGGATGGGAATTGGCCATCACGAAGCCAAAATAGTCCCAGGGATCGTTGTAGTAATAATAGCTGCGGGGAAGTCCCTGAGAGGGAAAATCGGCAAGCAGGTGACCATCGGTGGCAATTAGAGCGCTCATGGCACAGGCGGAAAGGGATGCGGGGAAGGCAAGATAAACAAGGCAAAGCAGGAGCAGCACCCCCCAGGGGAGCCTGGTAATGCTTATACTGCTTCGTATGGCCTGCTTCATTGATCCGCCTTATTACCACTTAGCTATCTGCTGCACAAGATAATCAAGGGGGCTGGATCGGTCAAGAAATGAATTGAAGTGATGAAGTGATGAAGTGATGGGGTGATGAAGTGATGAAGTTATGAAGTTATGAAGT
This sequence comes from Candidatus Cloacimonadota bacterium, assembly GCA_017996595.1. GTDB lineage: Bacteria > Cloacimonadota > Cloacimonadia > Cloacimonadales > Cloacimonadaceae > Cloacimonas. Next base: position 277 of record JAGOGT010000186.1, on the reverse strand, counting down.
GAGGGAGTGATGAAGTGATGAAGTGATGAAGTGATGAAGTAAGGGACGATATTGTCAAACAGCCGGAATCAAATCAGAGAGAGTTATGCGCTTACATCCCAATTGTCTTAATTCTTAATTCTTAATTCTTCATTTACCTGTAGCCTATTTCAACAGCTGCAACATCCCGAAGAAATGACAAACGCTGCCTCCCAGTACAAAGAGGTGCCACACGCTGTGATGATAGGGCATTTTGCGGGCTTTATAGAAGATAATTCCCAGGGTGTAGGCCAGGCCG
>JAGOGT010000185.1 GCA_017996595.1 Candidatus Cloacimonadota bacterium | reverse complement strand
ATCGTAGCCCGTGCCCTGCCTGATATTCGCGATGGTTTAAAGCCCTCGCAGCGCCGCATCATCTTTGCCATGCACGAGCTTAATCTTAGTCCCGGAGGTCATTTCCGTAAATGCGCCAAGATCGCTGGCGATACCTCAGGTAACTACCATCCTCATGGCGAACAGGTGGTTTATCCCACTCTGGTGCGTCTTGCCCAACCCTGGATTATGCGCTATCAGCTTATCGACGGTCAGGGAAACTTCGGCTCCATCGATGGTGATCCCCCTGCGGCCATGCGTTATACAGAAGCCCGCTTGCATAAAGTTACCACCGAGCTGCTCTCCGAGCTGGAAAAAGACACTGTTGAATATCGCAGCAATTACGATGAAACCCGTAAAGAGCCTGTGGTTTTCCCCAGCCGTATCCCCAATCTGCTGATAAATGGTTCTTCCGGTATTGCCGTGGGTATGGCTACGAATATGCCGCCCCATAATATCGGCGAAGTATGCGATGCCATGACCGCCCTCATCGACAATCCCGAGCTCAGCCCCATGGAATTGCTGCAATACATCAAAGGCCCCGATTTCCCCATGGGCGGCTTCATCTTTGGGCTCGATGGCATCAAGGACTATTTTGAAACTGGCCGCGGACGCCTCATCCTGCGTGGTGAAACTGAGATCGAGCCTCGTGCCAACGATCAGGAACAGATCATCATCAAGTCCATTCCCTACCAGGTTACCACCACCCTTTTAATCGAACGCATGGTGGAGCTGGTGAAGGATAAGAAGATCGAAGGCATCAGCGATATCCGCGATGAATCGGGCCGTGACGGCATGCGCGTGGTGATCGTGGTAAAGCGCAATGCCGATGCCCAAGCCGTGCGCAATCAGCTCTTCAAGCACACTCAGCTCCAATCCACCTTTGGCGTGATCAATCTCTGCCTCGTGGATGGCGTGCCTAAAGTGGTGCCCATGAAGGATATGCTCACCAATTTCATCGAGTTTCGCCATGAAGTGGTGCTCCGTCGCACCCGTTTTGAACTGAAGAATGCCGAGGAACGCCTCCACATTCTGGAAGGCTATCGCATCGCTTTGGATCATCTGGACGAAGTGATCGCCACCATCCGTGCCTCGCAAACTCCGCCCGAAGCCAATCTGGCCTTGCAAGAGAAATTCGGATTCAGCGAAATTCAAGCCAAAGCCATTCTCGATATGCGCCTGCAGCGTCTCACCGGCCTCGAACGCGATAAGATCGAAACCGAATACCAGGAGCTGCTGCTAGTTATCGCTCGTCTGAAGGACCTGCTGGAGCATAAAGAACTGCGTATGAACCTGATAAAAGAAGAAACCGCCGAAATCAGAGATAAATTTGGCGACAAACGCCGCACCATCATCGTTAATACCCCTGCCGGCAACCTGAACGTGGAAGACATGATTCCGGACGAACTGGTGGTGGTTACCATCACGCATGATGGCTACGTAAAGCGCCTGCCCGTGGATACCTATAAAGTTCAGGGACGCGGAGGCAAAGGCCTGAATGCCTCGAACCTCAAGGAAGATGATTTCATCCAATATCTCTTTGTGGCCAGCACGCATTCTTACATTCTGCTCTTCACCGATCACGGCATGTGCCACTGGGTTAAGGTATATGAAATTCCCGAAGCCAGCCGCACTGCCAGGGGCAAGGCCATCGTTAATCTGGTGCGCTTCTCCGAAGGAGAAAAGATCCGCGCCTTTGTTACGCTGAAGAACTTCCATCCCGACCAGAGCATCATGATGTGCACCCGCAATGGCCTCATCAAGAAATCCCCGCTGGCAGCCTTCTCCCATCCCCGTGCCAATGGCATCAAGGCCATCAAGCTGAACGAGAATGACGAGCTGATCGATGCCCGCATTTCCGATAATGGCGACGACCTGCTGCTGGCTACCCGCAATGGCTATTGCAACCGCTTCAGCGAAAAGGATATCCGTCCCACCGCCCGTTTCACCAAAGGCGTGCGGGGCATCCGTTTGCGTGAAGGCGACTATGTGATCAATATGGTGGTGGCTTCCGCGGAAGACATGCTGGAAAATGGCGAGCCCAATTCCTCCAGCATCCTCGCCATCAGTGAGCATGGCAATGGCAAGCGCAGCCCCATTTCCGCCTATCCCGGCCACAAACGCGGTTCGAAGGGGGTTATCACCCTCAAAACCACGATGCGCAATGGCCACCTGGCCGCACTGATGATGGTGCGTGATGAGGACGATCTGATGATCATCACCAAGGAAGGCATGATCATCCGCCAGAGAATGGAAGAGATCAAAACCAGCAGCCGTAATACCCAGGGCGTGCGCCTCATCAATCTCGCTTCGGACGACGAAGTGCGCGATATTTCCATCGTGCCTGCTGAACCCGATGATGAGAGCCTGGACAAAGAAGTGGAAACCCTGAAAGCCCAGCCGGTGATGGATCTGCGCGACCTCAAGGAACCAGATTACACCGCAGAGGAAGATGATAGCGATACCACCCCCGAGGAAGATACCGATGATAGTCCTGAAGAAGATACTGAAGAAGATATCTAAACAACTGCTTATTACTTGCCTCCCGACAGCTTTTTTATTGCTGTCGGGGGCTTGTTCTGTAAAGCAATATTACCCCGCTCCCGGCACCATCACCGAAGATCGCTTTGCCTTGGTGCGGGCCGATTCGCTACTGGTGGCGGTGCGTCCCCAAGCCTATCAGGGAAGCTACCAGGAGATAAACAGCCGTTTTTTCCCGGTGCTGATCCGCATCAAAAATAGCTCCACCCAAAAAGTGCAGCTTCGCAAAGGATCTTTTGGCATCATCGCCCAGGGGAAGCAATTTGACCCCATCCCCACTGAGCTGATTCTGGCTAATATGCGTCAAAACCATTTGCTGCAAACCTATGAAGATCCCTTCACCATTCTGGAAGACGACGATTATAGCCTTAATCGCACCAGCGATGAAGACCAGTATTACGAAGTGATCTACAATTCCTTCAGCTATGGCGAGCTGCTCCCCGGCGGCATGAAGGAAGGGTATCTTTTCTATCACGACCGCGTGTCTCAGGCCGATGGCTTTAGCATCGATATTCTGGGCACTACCGTGAATTTCGAAAAATAGCTTCACTCCTAAATATCCTGCTTGCCGCTGTTTATAGCCCAAAGTGCTATCATATATAGAGATGAGCATATAGTTTGTTTCTGGCGCTTTGAAATCCCATCCGCTGGAAGTGGATGCCACATAATCTTTTCCCTTGAGATGCCCATGTGATGCCCATGCAAACACATGGTAGTCACATGGGGATCACCTGGGTGGATTGCAAACGTCCACATTTGCAAAGTGACGGAGTCGTTTGTCCATTTTTTACGAAACTGCGTTTCGCTCGACACGGGGTTAGTTGGATTGCAAACGTCCACATTTGCAAAGCGACGGAGTCACTTGTTCTATTTATTTACGGAACTGCGTTTCGCTCGACACGAGGACGTGTCGAATTCAGGAAGTCCTCGGTTGCAAAGCAGCAAAGTAGCTTGAAATCCCTTGCCTCAAATGGTTTTAAATTGGAAGGATTAGCCCTCTTATCACGGATTGCAATACGCGCTTACCCAGAAAAAACCTTTCCCGGTGATGAAGTCATCCATCGCAAAGATCCGGGACGTGGAGGTGCTTGTAGC
>JAGOGT010000184.1 GCA_017996595.1 Candidatus Cloacimonadota bacterium | reverse complement strand
CGAATTCCATGATCAGCTTATCCTTTTTCACCTGGCACTTCTGCAGGTGGAAACGCTGGGACAGCTGATTCAAGCGGAAGTAGTTCAGCAGCCACAAAGCCTGTTCGGGAATTTCCCCAAAGCGATCCGTAAGCTCGGTTTCAAATTCATCGATGTCTTCCAGCTTTTCCAGCTCTCCCAGGCGGCGATAGATGCGGAGGCGTTCTTCATCGTCATTAATGTATTCCGGAGGGAAATAGAGGTCGATTTCAGTATGCAGTTTCTGTCGGGAAGCAGGTGCTTCTTCTTCGTACAAAGCGGAGGTATCGCCACTCTGAACCGCATCCAAAGCCTTGCCCAGAATGCGATTATAGAAATTGAAGCCTACGGCTTGAATGATCCCGCTTTGTTTTGTACCCAGGATGGTGCCTGCTCCACGCAGCTCCAGATCACGCAAAGCCACCTGAAATCCCGCTCCCAGGTAGTCGTATTGAGTTAGCGCTTCCAAACGGTTACGGGCATCGCTGGTAGTGCCTTTGGGGATCAGCAGATAGGCATAGGCACGGCGATTGCTGCGTCCTACGCGTCCGCGCATCTGATAAAGCTGGGCCAGGCCAAAAGTGTCGGCGCGGTCGATCAAAATCGTATTGGCATTGGGAATATCGATGCCATTTTCGATGATAGTAGTAGAGATCAGCACCTGATATTCCTTGGCCAGAAAAGCATCCATCACCTGTTCCAGATGGTGCTCGGGCATTTGCGCATGGCCAACTCCAAAGCGGATTTTGGGCATTTCTTTTTTCAGCTCTTCGGCCACGGTTTCAATGGTCTGCACTCTATTATGCACGAAGAAAACCTGTCCTCCGCGGTCAACTTCACGCCGGATGGCATCTTTGATCACATCCATATCCCGCGGGGTAATGATGGTGCGGATGGGCAGCCGTTCCTTGGGCGAAGTTTGCATCAGGGAAATCTCTTTCAGCTTGGCCAGGGCCATATTCAAGGTACGGGGAATGGGCGTAGCGCTCATGTATAGCGTATCCACATTGCTTTGCAGGCTGCGCAGCTTTTCCTTGTGCCGCACTCCAAAGCGGTGTTCCTCATCGATGATCAGCAGTCCCAGGTTCTTGAAGCGCACATCTTTGGACAAGAGGCGATGCGTTCCCACCGCAATATCAATGCGTCCGCTTTTTATCCCCATCAGGTCTTTGTCAATTAGCGCTTCACTCCGAAACCGGCTTAGCATCGCAATCTGCACCGGATACTGCGCCAGGCGTTCCTGAAAAACCCGCCAATGCTGTTCCACCAGCAGCGTGGTAGGTGCCAGCACCGCAACCTGATAGCCACTATTAACGGATTTGAAGGCAGCACGGATGGCCACTTCCGTTTTTCCGAAGCCCACATCTCCGCAGAGCAGCCTTTCCATGGGGGCGGGAAGCTCCATATCATCCTTTATTTCGCGCGTGGCACGGCTCTGATCAGGAGTATCCTCATAGATGAAAGATTCCTCCAGTTCCCTTTGCCACTCCGTATCGGGTTTATGGGCGATCCCCACTCTGCTGGAACGCTCGGCATAGAGCTTAACGATATCCGCGGCAATCAGTTCGATCTGCTGAGTAGCCCGATGCTTGGTATTTTGCCACTTAGCGCTGCCAAGCTTGTTCAGTACCGGCGAGGCACCCTCTTCGGCCACATATTTGGACACATAGGAAAGCTGGAAAGTGGGCACGTAAACCCGATCCTCATTGGCATAGCGCAGCACCAGGCATTCCACGTCCTGGCCATCCAGACGGATGATCTTCAGGCCTTCAAATACCCCGATGCCATGGTCGGTATGCACCACATAGTCCCCGGGCTTCAGATTTTCATAATCGATAATCGTTTCGCCAGGCGAGTACCTGGGAGCATAACGCTTGCGTTTGTAGCGATTAAAGATCTCATGATCCGTCCACAGATTCAGGCGGCAATCTGTGATGCTGAATCCCTCATGCAGCACTCCCAGATGCGCCTCGTAGGGAGTAGCCCCCAGAGTTTGCTCCATCCGTCGCGCCTGGCTGTTATTGTCGAAGAGCAGGATGTTTTTCCAGCCGTTGGAGGCTTGTTCCTGCAGCTTCTCCGCCAGCAGGTTCAGATCGGCATCAAAGACGGGCTGCGCTTCGAAAGGAGCCCGGATATCCACCGTGGGAAAGGGCAACACAAATTCGCTTTGAGAGAGGAAGATGCGGTCGCTTTGGGAAAACATCGCACTGATCAGGGGGATATCGGCCATGATCTTTTCCGGCCTGGGAAGCCTGCCCTTGGGCTGATGCTTCAGTTCCTTGCGGTAAGCGCCAAGGGTTTGCTCCATCAGCGCTTCGTATTCTTCCTGGATGTAGATGTAGTTATTCCAGATCAGAGAGCGCTGGTCACTGGGAAAGTAATCGGCAAAGAGCTGCAAGTCCTTGCAAAGCAGCGGATAATAGTTCTCAATGCCTTCGAAATAGCCCTTCTCTTTCACCCGGTTCAGGATCGGCGAACCGCTGTCGATCTCATCCAAACATAGCTCCCGAGCGGGAATAATGGTTATTTCGCCCACATCTCCCGGAACGCTGCGTTGGGTGGCAAGCGAAAATTGCCGGATGCTGGTGATCTCGTCTCCCCAAAATTCCAGCCGGTAAGGATTCTGCGCCGGAGGGCTGAAAAAGTCGATAATACCACCTCTACGCGAGGCTTCATACACCTTCCCTACTTGATATTCGATGCGATAGCCCATATTCTGCAGGCTTTGCAGCAGCTTATCGGGATCGCAGGTATCGCCGCGTTTCAGCTTAAAAATGTGCCTGGCCAGGCCTTCGCGACCAGGCAGATAGCGCGTGAAGGAGCGGATGGAGAGGCTATAAATGCCGCTGTGATTCTCCTCCAAGGCATGCATGATGCTTTCCATGCGCGTGGCGCGGATGCTATAATGCGGAGAGCGTTCCTCGTAAGGCAAAATCTCGTAATCGGGAAGATAGTGCGCATTTTCTTTGCCCACCAGGGCGCAAAGATCGTCCCACATGTCTTCCGCGATGATGTCATCTTGCGAAACGATGATCACTTGCTTGCCGCTTTGTGCCCAAATGTGGGCTGCTACGAGAGCTCTGGCGCTTTGGGAGAGGTGAAAAATCTGGACGGATTCGTCCCCGCCAGGCAGGTTTGGAACCCCTGCCAGGAGCTGACTTTGGGCGATGAGGGCACGTATTTTTGGGTAAAGCATCTTCGTTACATTTCCGTAGTCAGGATCAAGCATCATGGATACTCATTGCCTGATTTGAGGCAGCACATCTGCAAGGCCGGATTTGTCCAGTGTAAAATTCGGAAGGAAGTGTAAAGACGCATATTGTCAGACTGGGGCTATTCGTGATAGAATAAGCTTATATATCTGATATGCCAGTATATACGGTAATCCCCTTCAGGGGGTTTATCCACCATAGGCGGTGGTTTCAACCACCGTATCGGATTGCATGACAAACACCATAACCCTTCAGGGTTTATCCACCATAGGCGGTGGTTTCAACCACCGTATCGGATTGCATGACAAACACCATACCCTTCAGGGTTTATCCACCATAGGCGGTGGTTTTAACCACCGTTTGGGATCGCATAGCAAACAACGCAACCCTTCAGGGTTTATCCACCATAGGCGGTGGTTTTAACCACCGTATCGGAGCACAACG
>JAGOGT010000183.1 GCA_017996595.1 Candidatus Cloacimonadota bacterium | reverse complement strand
TGCCAGCGGGCAAAACTGCGGGCAAAGCCCAGTTGCGGGAGCAGCAATAGGCCCAGAAGCATCAGGGCTATAGCAATGTGTTTCATAGTATCTCCTTGCTTTACATTTTTACGCTGACATTGATATCTTTGAAGCGTGCCGGAGCCACACCATGGGACAGTTGCATGATCTGGCCGGGTTCACCCTTACCGCAGTGGAAGGTGCTGTGATAGCCCCATTCCTCCGGTCCGCAGATGGCGTCGCAGGCATTCCAAAAGTCCTTGGTGATGCCGAAATAAGTGGGTTCTTTAACGATGCCGGTAATCTTGCCATTTTCGATCTTGTAGCCGATTTCGGTGGTAAACTGGAAGTTATTGCGGTTATCGTCGATGCTCCAGGTTTTGGTGAAGTCAAGTAAATATCCCTTTTCCGTGGAAGCGATAAGTTCCTGCAGGCTGCCCTTTCCGGGAGCCAGGCAGAAATTGGTCATGCGCACCAGGGGAAAATCATCCGCATAGGAAGCCTTCATATTGGAAGAGGGTTGCAGTCCCAGCTTGTGGGCAATCTGGCGTGAGGTTTGCTGATTCACCAGGATGCCGTCTTTGATGATCTCCACTTTTTGTCCGGGAACGCCCTCATCATCGAGGGGATGGAAGCCCAGCCCCAGGGGATCGGTGCTATCGGAATAGATATTCACGATCGGGGAGCCATATTGGTATTTGCCAAGCATTTCGGGCTTCACAAAGGTCTTTCCGGCGTAGGAAATCTCCATGCCAAAGATGCGGTCGGCTTCGGTGGCGTGGCCAACCGATTCATGCAATTGCAAAGCCAGATGGCCGCTGCCGATGATGATATCCGCTTTTTCTTCGGTGATGGTGGGAGCTTTTAAGAGGTCGGTGGCTTCCTTGATGATGGTTTCGGTATTTTCCGCGAATTTCTGCTGGTAAAAGAGCTCAAAACCTGCTCTACCAGCGCTCATGTGTCCGGGCCAGGTTCGGGACTGAACGTTGCCACCATCTGCGGCCACCACCATCATCACGGGCAGGGTGTTATAATAGGAAGTGTGGCTATAGCTGCCTTCGGTATTGGCATAATATTTTTCCTGGCGCATGAATTCGGCGGCCACATAGGAATGGACGATCTTGTCTTTGGGGGCAATCGCCGTGGCCAGCTTGCCCAGATATTCCATCTTCTCTTGTTTGTCCATTTTAAAGGGATTGAGCTGGGGCTGATGATGGTACTCGCCAAGGGTTGGCTTTAGCGCAGGAAAGCTGACCGGATCGTGCATAAAAGCGCTGCCGTGTTTGGCATTGGCAATAGCTTTGGCGATGAGAGTATCCACATGGGCGGGCTTAAGATTGGTAGAACCGGCAAAACCCCAGCAGCCATTCACCAGAACCCGGATGCCGATGGCTTTGGCATCCTGTTCGCTGCCATAACCTCGCAGATGCCCATTCTGGAAGGTGATATCTTCGGAATCGGTGATAGTAATGCGCACATCGGCAAACTGGACAGAGGGAAGATTCAGTTTCTGTATGGTATTTTTTATAAGTTGTTCCATGCTAAGCCTCCTAAATCTGGTGCGTGGATGAAGTGATATTGAAAGCGGAGACCAAGGCATGGGGCGCTTTGATCGTTTCGATGTCAAAAATATGGTAGTTTTCTGAGAAAGGAACCGCGTAGCTGCGATTTTCCAGAGCCGTGATGCTGCTGATGATGCGATCGATCTTTTCCGTGAAGCGGAGATTCACTACTACATTGGTAATCTTGCCATCCTTTATCAGGAAGGTGCCATCGCGCGTTAGTCCGGTGAGCGAAGTCTCTTTGGGATTGATGAAATTCATGTAGTGGAGGCTGGAGATATAGAGGCCGTTCTTTACCTTGGCGATCATCTCTTCCAGGCTCTTGTCCCCAGTGTCGATAACCAGACAGGAAGCGGTATTGCCGTTATTCGGCAAGCCAGTTTTGTGATGATAGTAGTTATCGCACAAAAAAGCACGGAATACGCCCTTTTCCACCAGCTTCAGGGGTCGGTAGAGCTTTCCGCCGGAACCGTAATCACGGTGGATAAGCTCAGGATCGCCGGGGTCGTCGGTGATGTTTATCCACTCCGGGAAAACCTGGGTGTTCAGCTTATCCTCAAAATAGCTGCTATGCTGATCCAGGGCTCGGGCTCCCATGCCATAGCCAAGATAGGAAGTAAATTCTGCCAGGCAACGGGGTGCCAGGATTACATCATAATGTCCGGGCTCGATATCCACCACGGGATTGGCGCAAGCCTGCATTTTCTTTAGCAAGCGGGTGGTGAATTCATCCTTATTAAAGTAGGCGAAATCTTCTCCGCCAAAGGTTTCCAGCACGGTTATCTGGCTTTTCTTATGCACTGCCTTCACTTCCAGATAGATGGGGCTGTTGCTGCTTTCCTTATCCAGGCCCTTGCTATTTATCAACCGGCCCTGGACAAAGTTGCAGATAAAGGTGCCATATATTTCGAAATCATAGGGCTCCGTGGCTTTGGCCAGATGAGCAAGAATCTCGGTTTTCAGTTCCAAAGGGATAGCGATCAGATTATTCGGCTGTTTTCTTTCCGGAGCTTTGGCCAGATCATCTTCCACATCCACAAAATCGGGATCTTCAGAAAGATTGGGCATGATCTCCAAAGCCGTGGCCAGTGCTTCATCTATCTTGGCAGCATCCGGATCCATGATCTTGAAGCCATAGGATTTCTTTCCCAGAAAAAGCTTTGCTGCCAGCTGGATGCTGTGCTTGCTGATGTTATAATTGGTTTGGCTGTGGTAAAAACGCAGGAAATCGGTTTGCCAATCCAGAGAACTGATCTCGTACTTCAGCTCGGGATGGCTTTTTAACTGTTGATGCAGGTAAGAAATGCTGTCGTGCATGGATGCTCCTTGCTATATCCAGGTGGTATTATTATATCTGCGCTTGGGATTGGTGTGCCGCGGCACAAAAGCACCCTTACGCCTGGTTTTAAAGTTAGTTCCGGCTACTTGTTCGCCACGCAGGTAAACAGAAGAAAAACAGCCGGTGATCTCCAAATGAGGATCGGGACTGGGATGGGGGAACTTGCCATTAGGATCGTAAAGCACAAAGTCGGCATCTGCACCTTTATCCAGGCTGCCTTTAACGGGATAGAGTCCCATCCGCTTGGCAGCATTTTCGCTGGTCATTTTGATGCAGGTGGCCAGGGGAACCTTACGCCTGGCATATAGCTCCGAAAGCACCCACAGGTAAGAATATTCGAGGCCTTGCATCTCCTGTCCCTGGAAAAGCTCGCAAGCAGCTTGCTTATCCGGATGAGGAGCGCTGCAATTTGAGAGCAGATAGATCTTATTGGTGCGGATTAAATCCGGCAGCAGGTTTTCAGGATCGGAAAAATCAAAATCATAGCCAGGGAGCTTGGCTTCGGGATGATAGAACCTGATTATATCGGCAAAACACAGGGCATAAGAGATATCACTGCGTTTGGAGATGCTATTGATGAATTCGATGGTAGCCCAGGCAGGAACCCTGGGAATATGGATGGGATTTTCCTGCATGCGCCGCAGAATCTTCTTCACGGCATCGCGCTGGGATTCAAAATCATATTGAGGATAAAGCTCGTGATCATAGCCCTGGAAAGCAAAGGCGGTATCGCTTTCGTAGATATCCAGAAAGAGATCCATAATCTCCGTGAAGCTTATCTCTGCCACGGCGGGATTGGGAGAGGGA
>JAGOGT010000182.1 GCA_017996595.1 Candidatus Cloacimonadota bacterium | reverse complement strand
TTTAATTACTTACACGTATGAATCGTGAAATGGGTTTTTGAGCCCAAAACTCACATTTGCATTCAAATAATCAGTTAGCATTTTGTCAAGACATAATCCGCCTTTTTCTGTTGTTTTTTATCCACAAAATCCTAAGCTTATGATGGATATATAATAGGAGTTTTATCCATGATTCCCGACCATAGAACCTCTATCCTAAATCCATGCAGTTCAATGATCTTATGATGAATCCAGCCTGCTATCCGGGGAGTGATTTATCAGCCAGAACCAGCTCCCTAAGTGGGTTTGATCAGAAGGTATTCAGACCTTCCCAAAGGCTATTTCGATTTTCTTTCAATTTGGGTGTGGAGGAAAACCATCCCCAACCCATCTCCTTGTTCAGGTGATGACCATGCGATGACCATGCACTTGCCCGGTGATCGCATGGGCATCTCATGGTAACCGATTATATAGCATCCTCTTCCAGGTTATGGCGGGTTCAAAGTGCCATAACATATTGTGCGCTTATATCCTTGTATGATATTGCGCTGCATAAAGAGCCGCCTAATGGACAGCTCAGTTATTTACCCCCACCTGGTTTGAAAGCAAGCCATTTAGTTACAGGTTGCGTTTCGACATCCCCATTGCAGGCCCACGCACTTGGGCACCGCAGAAATAATTGTGCAGGGAAATCAGCCTGAGCTTGTATATAATAGTTGACAGCATACCCAATTTCCAGAATTGAACAATAAAGACTTAGAAAAGACGATAAAGTGGGAAACTAAAGAGATGAAAGTATTTATCACGATCTTGCTGCTATGCCCCCTGCTGCTGATGGCACAGCAATATAACCTGGACGATCTGATTACGACGGGACTGCAAAACAGTTTCAGCGTGCAAAAGAGCGAACTTAGCCACAAAGCTGCCGGCTCTTCACTGAATTCCGCGAAGTGGAATCTGGCCCCCGATCTGGCCGTAAACGCAGCTGTGAACAAAGATTTTGATCCTGCTCCCGGTGCCGAAGACATAAGCAGTTTGGCAGGATTTTCGATCAGCAAAACCATCAGCCTTAATGATCCCAGTTATTTTGGCTATAAGCAGGCGCTGCTAAATAGCCAGCTAGCGGAACTGAGCCTGGATCAAAGCCATCAAAGCTATGCCTATCAGGTATTTGAGGCTTATCTGGAAGTGCTTGGCGCGGAGCGGCGTAAAAGCTCCCTGAACGAAAATTTGCTCATCCAAACCCGAGTGTGGGAACAGAGCAAATTGCTGCTGCAGCTTGGTAAAACCACTGCCTTTGAAGTGAAGCAGAATGAGATCGCGGTGATGAATTCACAGATCGCCATTCTGGAGCTGGATAACACCATCTCCAATGCCCGCAGCCGCCTTTTTGCGCTGGTGCAAATGCAGGATATGGGCTATCCTATGGCCGATCTGGATGCCGATCTGGCCAGGCAAATCCCCACTTGCACCCCGGACACGTCTGCAGAGCTAAAAATACTGATGCAACAACAAAAGAGCGACGATCTGCAGCTAAGCCAGGGCAAGCTGGATAATTTCCCCCGCCTCAGTGTGGCCTATAATTTCAATCGCAGCGTGAGCGGCCCGAATTTTGATTTTGATAGTTACGCCACCAATCACGGCATCGGGCTGAATCTCAGCTATCCGCTCTTGAATTTCTTTAAGAATGGCGCCAGCAACACCCGGCTGAAAATTGCCAAAGAAATCTCGCAACTGCAGATCGATGAGAAACGGGATCAGATTACCCGCGATTATGACAGCGCTATGAAAGAACTGCAATATCTGGTTCGCCTCGATGAACTTTATGCCGAAAAGCTGGCACAAAGCCGCGAACAGATCAGCCAGGCCGAAGAACGCTATCGCCTGGGCATGATCGAATTGCTGGAACTGGACAAGACCCGCACCGACTATATCGACGCCGACATCGCCTATAATGCCAATCGCTATAAAATCATCTCCAAGCAGGAAGCGATCAATTATCTGCTTTCGCAGCCGGTTCTCGGAAAGTGGTAAAGCTTTAGAATCAAGTTTTATAAAAGGATAATCCAATGAAAAAGTACCTCAAGTATGTGGTGATAGCTGCGCTTATTGTCGCTGCCGTCATTATCTGGACAAACTATAAAAAGAGCAAGAACAAACCCGAATGGCGCACCGGTAATCCTTCCACGGGTGAAATCCGCGAAGTAGTTACCGCTACCGGTTCGCTAAACCCCCTCATCTCCGTAACCGTGGGCACCGAAGTATCCGGCAAAATCGCCAAAATCTATAAAGACTTCAATGACAAAGTTCGCAAAGATGAGCTCTTGGCCACCCTCGATACCGAGATTCTCTCCAGCAGTCTGGAAACCGCCAAAGGAGAACTGGCCAAGCAGGAAACCGCCATGCAGGAAGCAGAAATGGACTATAATCTCCTGGATGAGCTCTATAAAAAAGATATGGCTGCCGAGTATGACCTGAAGAAAGCCAAATTTAAATACGACCAGGCCAAACAAACCGTGGCCAATTCCAAGCTGGCCGTGGAAAGAGCCAGAAAGAACCTTAATAATGCCTATATCACCAGCCCCATCAGCGGCATCATTGTGTCCCGCGAGGTGGAAGTAGGCCAAACCGTTGCCGCCAGCATGAGTTCGCCCACCCTCTTTGTAATCGCCAATAATCTCGATCAAATGCAGATTACTACCAGCGTGGATGAGGCAGATATCGGTAAAATAAGCCTGGGAATGCCCGTGGAATTCACCGTGGATGCTCATCCCATGGACAATTTCAACGGCGCAGTGAATCAGATTCGCCTTAACCCCTCCACCGAACAGAATGTGGTTAGCTACAGTGTGATCGTAAATGCTGATAATCCCGAACATAAGCTGCTGCCGGGGATGACCTCGAACGTAACCTTCATCATTCAGGCCAAGGACAATGTGCTACGCATTCCCGAAGCCGCCACCAGATTTAAACCTAGCAAGGAAATCTGGAAAGAATTTGGCCTGAAGTGGAGCGATGAATTGCTCAGCCAGGGAAGCCGCAAAGCAGGCAGCGCCATGGCTTCGGGAGCCAAAGCTGCCAGTTCCTCTGCCCAGACAGGCGCAGCAAAGCAAAGCGCTGGCTCCAAGATGTCCGATCAGAAGGCAATGACAAAGGGCTTGGCCCAAGCCTCGGGAATGAGCATGGGAAGACACGCCACCGTGTGGGTTTTAAAAGACAATATCCCTGTGCCCATGAGCATTCGCACCGGCGTGTCGGATGGTTCCTTCATCGAAGTATCAGAAGGGATCAGCGGTAAAGAAACTCTCATCACCGGCGTGATTTTCAAGAGCAACAATAAAAATTCCCAAAACAGCCCCGGTGGACCCATGGGAAGATTCTAATCATGGCTATCGAACTGATCAGAACCGAGCACCTTAGCAAAACCTACATTATGGGTGATATCCACGTGCATGCCCTCAGGGGTGTGAATATCACCATCCATGAAGGGGAATTCATTGCCATCATGGGCGCTAGCGGCAGCGGTAAAACTACCTTTATGAACCTGTTAGGCTGTCTGGACAAACCCAGTTCCGGCGAATATTATCTGGACGGGATAAAAGTTCACGATCTGGAACCCAATGAGCTGAATCAAATACGTAACCGTAAGATCGGCTATGTGTTCCAGAGTTTTTATCTGCTTCCGCGTACCACAGCCCTGGAAAATGTGGAGCTTCCTCTTTTATACCGCCATAAGAT
>JAGOGT010000181.1 GCA_017996595.1 Candidatus Cloacimonadota bacterium | reverse complement strand
CCATAGACGCTCCCCGCGAACTGCTTACCACCGATTGTGAACGCATGCTGCAGAGTGTGGCGGCTACGGGACTGGCCGATGGTGATAGCATCGAGATCGATATCACACCCATCGTGCAGGCCTATAGCAGTGGTGATAAAACTCCCAATGGGATTGTGCTTCTGTCGCAGCATGAACGGCAGAATTTTGGCTATCTGGAATTTTGGGATACGCTGTCGGCCACGCCAGAAGCGAAGCAGCCCTTTGTGCGCATCACCTATACTCCCCCGTTTTTGCCATGAAATATCTTAAGCTCTTGCTCCTGGCTCTGGTGATCATGCTCTCGGCCTGTTCCAAAAAAGAGGAACGGGGAGTAGCCCTGGCGCAGGTGAATGATGAAGTGCTCTATCTGGAGAATTTCAAGGCCACCTTCGGCGTGGGAGAATGGGATGAGCTAAGCGCCGAACAGCGCAAGAAATACATCGAAGATTGGGTGAATCTCACCTTGATGGCGCAATATGCCGATAAAGAGGAGCTTTCAGATTCACGGGCGGTGAAACAGCGGATTAACTATGCGGCGAAGAAGGTGAAAGCCAATGCCGTGATCGGAAATCGCCTGGCGCAGATTCAGGTTTCCGATGATCAGCTCTTTAATTATTTTCGGCTGCATCAGGCGGAATTCCAAAAAAACACGATGGAATACGCTCTGCAACGGATTGCCTGTAACGATAAACTGGCCGCGGAAAATGTGCTGAGCCAATTGAAGGGCGGCATGGTGTGGTCCGAAGCGGTTTCGCGCTATTCCACAGAGGATTTGAAATTCCAGGGTGGCAATATGGGCTATGTATCGGCAGCTACGGATTCCAGTTTCTGGCTGGCGGCAAGGAATTTGCAGGAAAACGAGACGGGAATAGTAAATAAAGAGCAGCTTTGGTTCGTTTTTCGCATAACCGATACCAGGGAAACGGCCAAAGAGGCCAATTTTGAAGATTATCGGGCGGAGATCAAGCGTAAGATCATTCTGGAAAAGCAGGATCAGATGTATCAGGATATCCTGAAAGAGATCAAAGCCGGAAAGAACGAGATATATTATTACTAAAGGACATAAGAAAGATATGAAAAAATGCATAATGCTGTCCCTGATGCTGCTGGTATTAGTAGTGATGCAGGCAGAACTGGTGGACAAGATCGTGGCGCAGGTAGGCACGGATATCATCCTGCTTAGCGATCTGCAGAAGCAGCTGGCACAGATGCAAAGCAGCGGAACCATGAAAGAAGATACGGATCCGCAGCAGGTGCTCTCCAGCATGATCGTGCAAAAACTGATGATTCAGAAGGCTAAGGAACTGAATATAAAAGTGGATGAAACCAAGATCAAGTCCATGGCTACCCGTTATCTGAAGCAGGTGAAATCGCAATATCCCAGCGATGCGGAATTTACCAAAGACCTGCGGGATAGCAAGCTGACCGAGGCCGATCTGCTAAAATACTATGAAGATATGTTCACCGAGAGTTCGCTCACCGAGCAGATGGTAACCCAGCAGATATCTTCCAAAATCAATATCAGCGATGAGGAGATGGAGGATTTTTACGCTGCCACCAAGGATACCCTGGCCGTGAAACCCACCACCTGGAAAGTGGGGATGATCATCCGCGAGATCAAAAGCAGCGAAGCCAGCCGCAAGGCCAAGCTGGCAGAAATGGAAAAGATTCAGGAACGCCTGAAAAAGGGCGAGGACTTTGCCAATCTGGCAGCCGCGGAAAGTGACTGTCCCAGCAAGGAAGTGGGCGGAGATTTGGGGTTTTTCACCGCCGGAATGATGGTGAAACCCTTCGAAGATGCCGCATTCAAACTGAATATCGGGGAAGTGAGCGAGATCGTGGAAACCCAATTTGGCTATCATATCATCAAAGTGGAAGAGAAACGAGGGACCGAAGTGCGTGCCCGGCATATCCTGAAAATGCTCAGCGCTTCTGCTGCGGATACCTTGGCCGAGCGGGAATTGATGGAGACTATCCGCCAAAGATTCATCGCCGGCGAGAGCTTTGCCACCCTGGCCGGGGAATATTCCACGGATGAGGAAAGCAAGGCAGATGGCGGCAGCATTGGCGAATTCAGCCAGAAGGACTTTCCTGAGCTCTTTGCCGTGCAGGTGATGCAAGCCCCGGTGGGAGGAATTACTCCCGTGCTGGAAAATGAAGGCATGCTCTATCTTTTCAGCCGTCTGGAAGAACTTCCACCCCGCATTTTCAGCTATGAAGAAGTGAAGGAGCAGGTGCAGCAATTCCTCTTTCGGCAAAAACAGATGGAAACCTACGACCAGTGGGTGGATAAACTGATGAAGGAATCTTACGTTCAGATCACCTTGTAGATGAAAAACACAGATAAGATCGATCTATATAGCTTTTTAGCCAGCTTCTTCGGAATTGGCTTTTTGCCCAGAATGCCCGGAACCTGGGGCAGCCTGGTGGCCTTTGGCATCTATTTTCTGTTGCCTGTGGGGCTTTTTACCGGCACAGCGCTATATTTCAGCCTGCCGCTATTGCTTCTCTTTTCTTTGCTGGCGGTGTATCTGAGCGCCAAGGCAGAGCTTTCCCTGGGGCATGATAGCGGGCACATCGTGATCGACGAAGTGTGCGGATATTACACCGCGGTGATGTTCTTGCCGCAAAGCTGGCTGATCGGGCTCTATGCATTTGCGCTCTTCAGAGTTTTTGATATCGCCAAGCCCTGGCCGGTGTCCATTTCCCAAAAGCTTCCCCGTGGATGGGGAATAGTGGCGGATGACCTTTTAGCAGGCATTTACGCCAATATCTTAATACAAATACTGATCAGAATCTTTCCCGGATTCTTTGGATCATAGGAGATAAAATGCAATATATACTTCTTCAAGCCGCAGCTCCCGCCGCACAACAAGGCGGATTCAACGGCGCCACCATCTTCTTTATGCTGGCGATGTTTGGCATCGTCTATTTCATGATGATTCGTCCGCAACAAAAGCGTGCGAAAGAAACTCAAAAGATGCTGGAAGCCATTCAGGTGAATGATAAAGTGCTCACCAGCAGCGGAATATATGGAAAAGTGGTATCACTGAAGCCCGATAAGAGTATCGTGGTAGTGGAGATCGACGAAACCAATCACATCCGCGTGGATTTTCAAAAGGCTGCCATTGCCGCAGTGCTTAATGCGCCTGCAATGGTCGTGGAGAAATAATGCTAGCTGGTAAATTATTGCCAATACGGTTGTATGGCGATGATATCCTGCGTCAGAAGCTGGCGGAAT
The DNA here is from genome assembly GCA_017996595.1 of Candidatus Cloacimonadota bacterium. GTDB lineage: Bacteria > Cloacimonadota > Cloacimonadia > Cloacimonadales > Cloacimonadaceae > Cloacimonas. The sequence continues at coordinate 462 of JAGOGT010000181.1, read as the reverse complement.
GTGATTTTCAAGATCCGGCGCTGCAGGATTTTATCCCCGATCTCATCTATACCATGTATGAGCGGGACGGGGTAGGCCTGGCAGCAAATCAGGTGGGAAGTACCTTACGGGTATTTGTTATCGATCCGGGAATCAGCGAAGAAGATGCCGAGCCCAATCCCATCGTGATGATCAATCCGGTAATCGAAACCCGCGAAGGAGAAATTCAAGGCGATGAGGGCTGCATCAGCCTGCCTGGAGTTTTTGCCGAGGTTCGCCGTGCCAGAAAGATATCCTATAGCTATATCGATCTGGAAGGAAAACGTGTTTCCGAGACCGCGGAAGGCTATAAAGCAGTGGTGATTCAGCATGAATATGACCATCTGGAAGGGATTCTCTTCACCGACCACCTGGGCACTCTGGCCAGGCTGAAAGTGAAGCGCCATCTGAAAGAAATTGCCTCCACCGCCGTGAATGGCACCA
>JAGOGT010000180.1 GCA_017996595.1 Candidatus Cloacimonadota bacterium | reverse complement strand
ATAAAGAGCTTACCGAACTGCTGGAATCTTCTGAAGCGCTGGCCCAACGAGCCGAAAAAATATATAAGCTATTAAAAAGCAACGCTGCTCCCGATAACTTGGGAGTAATTTTGATTCAGAGTGAGGATTAAGCTTACTTAATTTCCAGGGAAGTACTTAGTTATCTTGCCCTGGCAATCCTTTCCGCTTCTTTGGCGGCAGCTGTGGCAAAATCATTACCCGAAGAAGCATAGATGATGCCGCGGGAACTATTCACCAGGATATTGGGCTGCTCAGAGCTGTGAATGGCATCGCGCAGCACTGCCTGCAAATCGCCACCCTGTGCGCCCACTCCGGGGATCAGGAAAATGCGGTTTGGCAATAGCTGGCGCATGGCTTTCAGTTCGCTGCTTTGCGTAGCACCGATTACCGCTCCCACTTTGTCAGAAGGGTATTGCTTGATCCAATCGGACACGGCGGTGGCCATTTTGGCGCTTAAAAAGAAATCCTGGGCACTGGGATTGGAAGTGAGGCACAGCGCAAAGGCAAAGCTATTATCCCTGGCCAATACCGGCTGCATTACGTCCGCACCCATCAGGGGATTTAAGGTGATGGCATCCACTTTCATCACGCCGAAAAAGGCATTCACATAGGCACTCATGGTGCTGCCGATATCGCCCACTTTGCAATCCAGAATCACCGGAATTTCCTCCGGGATAAGCTCTATGGTTTGTTGCAAAGCCTCCAGGCCGCGCAGTCCATCAGCCAGGTAAAAGGCCAGATTGGGCTTAAAAGCGCAGGCGTATTCTGCGGTGGCGTCGATGATGCGCTGATTGAATTCCCAGATGGGATTGGCGCTGTGCTGCACGCTTGGCGGCAGTTTGTTCAGTTCCGGATCGAGCCCTACGCAGAGCACCGACTTAGTAGCTTGATAACGCTCCTGATACTTATGCCAGAACGATTTTGACGCTGTCCTCGCCATCGAGATCCTCCAATGCTACTTTGATGATCTCCTCTTTGGAGGTGGGGACGTTTTTGCCCACGTAATCAGCCTTGATAGGCAATTCCCGGTGACCGCGATCGATAAGCACGGCCAATTGAATGTTCCGGGGCCGGCCAAAATCCATGAGGGCATCGATGGCAGCACGCACGGTTCTGCCCGTGAAGAGCACATCATCCACCAGCACCACGATGGCATCTTCGATATCGAAAGGCAGCTCGGAGCCTTTGATAACCGGCTGGTGACTGATGGTGGAAAGATCATCGCGATAAAGGGTTATATCCAGAATCCCCACGGGGATTTCCTGATTTGAGATCAGCTTCAGGTAGTCTGATAAACGCTCTGCCAAAGGTACGCCCCGGGAACGGATGCCCACCAGGCGAATCTTTTCCAGGCCGCGGTTTTGTTCGATGATCTCATGCGCCATGCGCTGCAGGCTGCGTTCCATTTGGGCTTTGTCCATGATCTGGCTTTTGGTTTGCATGTAACCTCCTGGCTAATAAACTAACTAGTGACTTACAATATTTTAACAAAGAGTAAAAGAGATAAAGAGGAAAAGAGAGTAATAAAAGAACCGATTATTAGAACCAACTCAAGTGGCATAAGCTCACTGATACTATGTGGAGTATGCGCCATGGGTATTTCTACTATTATTGGCAGTATCACTCTAATTCTCTCCTTTTTCTCTTTTGCTCTTTTACTCTTTGTTTATTTTTTCTGTGTTTTACCTTAGCTCGGTTTAATAACAGCTAAAACATCCCCTTTCGCCACATTCGAGCCGCTGGCAAAAGGAGCAGAAGTTATGATTCCGTCCACGGGGGAAGGGATGTTATTATACATCTTCATGGCTTCCAAAACGAGGATGGTTTCGCCATGCTTAATCTTATCTCCCACTTGCTTTTCGTATTTCACAAACATTCCTGGCATGGGAGAGGCGATAGGAGTTCCGCCTTCGGCACTAACTGCCGGAGCAGGAGTTGCAGGAGCAGGAGCAGGAGTTGGAGCCGGTGCCGGAGCAGGTTTTGCCGCTACCGGAGCTACAGGTGCAGGAGCAGGACGGCTGCTGATTACCCGTGGAGCGCCACCCTTTTCGGATACTTCCACCAGATAGTAGGTATCGTCCACGAATACGTCAAACTGGCGCAGGTCTTCCGGCTTGGCAGGAGCTTCGGGCTTTTCGATCAGCTTGCCGGCCTTGGCTTTGGCGGTTAGTTCTTCTTCCTGTTTCACTTCTTCCAGGGTTTTGGGCTTCATATCTGCGGGCATGGGTTCCATGCCATATTTAATCTTCAGGAATTTCTTCCCGGTGAGGTTATAAAGTGCTACGATCAGCTCATCATCCAGGGATTTGGCCAGTCCTTCGCTTTCTTTATGCACAGTCTCCAGCGCCGGGGGAATAACGTCTCCAGGGCGCACGGTGATCGGCTTCTCACCTTTGGGATAGCCAACCAGGGCCTTTTTTTGCACTTCCGGATCGATGGGCAGGGTGGTTTTGCCATAAAGTCCGTAGCAGAGGTCTTTCACCTGCTCTGTGATGCGGGCATATTCACCATCCCTGGTATCGAAAATGGCGTTATTCACGGCTTGGATACCCACGATCTGACTGGTGGGGGTAACCAGCGGGATCATCCCCAGTTCCTTGCGCACTTTGGGGATTTCTTTGAATACCTTATCCAGCTTGTCCAGTTCATCCATCTGGCGCAGTTGATTAACCAGGTTGCTCAGCATGCCGCCTGGAGTTTGATGGATAATCACGTCCGTATCGATGATGGAAAACTTGGTATTATCTACAAAGTGCATGTATTTAGGGATGTCTTTTTCCATTTCCTTGCCGATCTTATTCAGCAGCTTGATATCAAATCCGGTATCGCGATTGGTGCCGATCAGGGATATAACCAAGGGTTCCACGGCCGGATGCGAAGTGCGATAGGCATAGGGACCCACGCAGGTATCGATGATGTCCACGCCTGCTTCGATGGCTTTAAATAGCGCCAGATCGCCCATTCCGGAGGTGAAATGCGTATGCAGATGAATGGGAACCTTCACCGCGGCCTTCAGGGCTTTAACCAGGTTATAGGCGTCGTAGGGAGCCACCAGACCTGCCATATCCTTGATGCAGATGGTGTCGGCACCGAGCTCTTCCAGCTGCCTGGCCTTGTTCACATAGTAATCGATATTATAGATATCCCCGCCCATGCGTTGTTCGGTGAGGGAATAGCAGATGGTGCCTTCGAATTGTTTTTTATTCTTCTTGATGATCTTCACGGCGGTGAGGAAATTGCGGAAGTCGTTCAAGGCATCGAAAACTCTGAAGATATCAATGCCATTATCGCAGGCACGCTGCACAAAGGCTTCCACCACGTCATCGGCGTAGTTTTGATATCCCACCAGGTTCTGCCCACGCAGCAGCATGGAGAAGGGGGTGTTTTTAATGTGCTGTTTCAGGGTGCGGATGCGTTCCCAGGGGTCTTCGCCCAGGTAGCGGTGCATGGTATCGAAGGTGGCTCCACCCCATACTTCCATGGAGTAAAAGCCTACTTTATCCATATCAGCAGCCACGTGGAGCATGTCTTCGGTTCTGCCACGCGTGGCGAATAGCGATTGATGCCCATCCCGGAAGCTAAGGTCTTGAATCTTTATCGGATTGCTTGCCTTGGGGCGGTCTGCTTCATAGCGCATGGCGGTCATTTCGAGGATGCCATGTTTATCCATTTGGGGTCTCCTTTTATCTCACTCTTTTTATTATTCGGCGTTGAGTTATATCGCGGTAT
>JAGOGT010000179.1 GCA_017996595.1 Candidatus Cloacimonadota bacterium | reverse complement strand
AGAACTTTACCCGTTTTGCACATGAGCAACGTGGTGATGTTTCCCTATCTGCTGATGCCGCTGGTGGTTTCCGATGAGGAATCCAAGCTGGTGATCGACTATGCCTTGGCCAATGACAAGCTGATGGCCTTCTTCCTGGATAAGGGTAGCAGCGATAGCACGGAAACAGAGCTGATGGAAGTAGGCACGGCGGTTACAGTGCTGCGGATGCTGCGCAATCAGGATGGTTCTATCAGTCTGCTTTTGCAGGGAACTTCCCGCATCCGCAAGCAGAAAGTGGTGCAGAAGCAGCCTTTCATCATGGTGGATGTGGAATCGATCCCGGAGCAGAATGCCGATGATACGGAGATTCAAGCCTATCGTACGGTTGCCATGGAACTGCTGGAAAAGATTTCCCAGGAAAGCAGCCTGCTGAATCGAGAGATGATCTCCGGTCTTTCCAATATCAAACAGCCGGGAAGGGTTGCCGATATCATCGCCGGAAATATCGAACTGCCGGTGGATGACCGCCAGAAGATTTTGGAACATATAAATCTGAAGGAACGCTTCCGCTTCCTGAATAACTGTCTGGCGGAGCTGATCCGGCAGATGCGGGTGGAAAATCACATCCGTAGCAATCTCCAGCTGGAAATGAATGAAGATCAGCGGCGCTATTACCTGCGCGAACAGATGGATGCCATCCGCCGGGAACTTGGCGAAACGGATGAAGTTAGCAAAGAAATCCTGAAATGGCGCGACCTGATCGAAAAGAACAAGCTTCCCCAATATGTGATGGACGTGGCCTATGAAGAGCTGGAACGCCTGGCCTCCATGCAGCCCGCAGCTTCCGAATATGGCGTGATTCGCAACTACCTGGATTGGATCGTGAATCTACCCTGGACTACCTATAGCAAAGACCGTCTGGACATGAAGAAGATCGAAAAGATCCTCACTCAGGATCATTACGGCCTGGATAAGCCCAAGGAACGGGTGCTGGAATACATCGCCGTGAAAAAGCTGAAAGGCCATTTGAAGGGGCCCATCCTCTGCTTTGTGGGGCCTCCCGGAACGGGAAAGACCTCCATTGGCAAATCCGTAGCCCGAGCTCTGAACCGCAAGTTCATCCGCATGTCCCTGGGAGGAATCCACGACGAAGCGGAGATCAGAGGGCACCGGCGCACCTATATCGGCGCAATGCCAGGAAAAATCCTTAATGAGATCAAGCGTCAGGGCACTGCCAATCCGGTTTTTATGCTGGATGAGATCGATAAGCTGGGCCGAGATTTCCGCGGTGATCCATCCTCAGCGCTGCTGGAAGTGCTGGATCCCGAGCAGAATAACAGCTTTGTGGATAACTATATCAATCTGCCCTTCGATCTTTCTGAAGTGATGTTCATCACTACTGCCAATTCGCTGGAAACCATTCCCCCGCCACTCCGTGACCGCATGGAAATCATCGAATTTACCAGCTATCTGGAACATGATAAAATCGAGATTGCCAGAAACTATCTGATCCCCCGGGAAAAGGAAGAGAATGGCTTGGCCAAGGAAGAACTAAGCATGCAACGCAGCGCTCTGCAAGAGCTTATCCGCTATTATGTACGCGAAGCGGGAGTGCGCAATCTGCAGCGTCGCATCGGAGCTATCTTCCGCAAGATCGCCCGTGAAGTGGCAAGTGGCACAAAAAAGAAATGGGTAGTAAAAGGCAGTGATATCGCGGGTTATCTGGGGCCGCGGAAATTTAGCCTGGAAATTGCCAATCGCAAGCCTGGAATAGGCATTGCCACAGGCTTGGCCTGGACCAGCTATGGCGGCGAGATACTTTTCTGTGAAACCACTAAAATGCCGGGGAAAGGGAATATCATCCTCACCGGCCTATTGGGCGAAGTGATGAAAGAATCCGCCCGTATCGCCTTTAGTTATCTGAAAGCTAATCACCTGCTATATCACCTTAGCCCCAAGGATTTTGAGACTAATGACCTGCATATCCACTTCCCATCTGGAGCGGTGCCCAAGGATGGACCTTCTGCCGGAATTACCCTCACCGTGGCCCTGGCCTCGCTTTTGTCCAATCAAAAGGTGCGGCACGATATTGCCATGACCGGAGAGATCACCCTGCAAGGCAAAGTTCTGCCTATTGGGGGTCTGAAAGAAAAGCTTCTGGCGGCAAGGCGTGCGGGAATAAAGCACGTGATCTTGCCGGAAGAAAACCGGGAAACCCTGGCCGACTTCTCCAAAGATATCCTGGAAGACATGCAGATCGACTATGTGTCCGAGGTTTCGCAGGCGATGAAGCTGCTGCTGATTCCCCAGGAAAATGCGCCCCAGATAAAACGCAAAAGGCAGATTAGCGCTCCGGAAGAGCAAGCAAAGGGATAATGGAACGCTATCCCAATATTAACATCCTGCTGAATTTGCCGCAGCATTACATCCCCAAAGCGGAATTTGTGCTGCGTACCTTCTGCTATATTCTGCGCCTCAATCCCAAGTTCCTATATGGCGCTCACTATGAAGGCGCGCACCTTTATTACGGTCCGCCCTCCAAACACAGCTATCCGCTAAAGATATATTGCAATCCCGAAACCGCGGAATTCTTTCAGAAGCTGGAGCTCTATCCGCTGGATAAGGTAAATTTCTGCAGATTCAAGAATGAGCATATTCCCTTTCTATTTTCTCAGGGAGGGGAGATCTTTTCCTTTTCCAGCGAAAGCTGCATCTTCCGCAAGGATATTATAGCCAGTGGTTTCTATTTTCTATCCTGCTGGCATGAATACATTCTGGATTACCACAGCCCTTCACGAGGCCGGATAGACTATCAGCAAAGCTTGCAATACCGCTGGGATTTCACCGAAATACCCGTGGTGGACGTGTATAGCCAAATGCTGCTATATGCCATCGAGCACTACCTGCCGCAATTTATCCGGGATATCACCTGGGCTGAAAACAGCAAATTCGCCGTGTCGCTATCTCACGATATTGACTATTGGAATTTCTGGGATGCCAAGGCCAGGCTGGACATGGTGAAATATAATCTCAAAACCTTCCCCAAGCGTCCGTTGATAGCTGGATACAAGCTCACCGGACACTTGCTGCATAAAAACCTCTTCCACAACCCCTTCAAGGAAATAAAAAAACTGCTGGATAAGGAAACTGCCATGGGTGTGCGCTCCACCTGGTTTTTGATGGGACGTAGCGATTACAACGATCCGCGCCAGAATTACATCAGCGATATCGCAGCCAGAGAGCAGATCATCGACCTTTTGGGGCAAGAGGAAGTAGGCTTGCACGGCAGTCCGGAATCCGCCTTTGATATCAACGCCCTGGAATTGGAACTGGAGCGTTTGAAAGATCTGGGGTTCAATCCCACCGGATTCAGAACGCACTATCTCCATTTCAGCTATCAAAAGAGCTTCTCGATTTTGGAAGCGGCGGGAATAAAGTACGATTCCACCCTGGGTTTCTGGGAAAATATCGGCTTCAGAGCAGGGATATCCTTCCCCTTCTTCCCCTTCAATATCGCCGAAAATCGTCCTTTCCGGGTGCTGGAGATCCCCCTCATCGTGATGGATACCACCCTCTTTTCTCACAAAGCCATGAACCTGGGATTCTATGCCTCGCGACGTTCCTTGCGCCGTTTGATAGACGTAGCCGCCAAATACCAGTCCCACCTGTCGTTACTGTGGCATAACACCAGCTTCGATCCCATCGATTACCCCTTCCAGAGCACTCTCTACTGGCAAACTTTGGATTATGCCCTTAAAAAACAGGGCTGGATCAGTTCCCTGCACAAG
>JAGOGT010000178.1 GCA_017996595.1 Candidatus Cloacimonadota bacterium | reverse complement strand
GCTCAAAAGGATGTGGCTCCGGCCAAAGCGGCGGTGATCCTGTGTTTGGAAGGGGTTTTTGCCTTGCTCGGAGGAGCCCTGCTGCTGCATGAAAGCATGGATATCGTGGTTCTGGGAGGGATGGCGTTGATGTTTGCCGCTACCTTGCTTGCGGTGCTTCCTGAACTTTTCTGTTGACAGAATGGCGGCCTCCCATTTTTGGTAATTTTCACGCTTTAGATAAACATAGTTTTCGTAGAAAGGATATCATACAATGGTTTTATACACAGTAGCCTTGATCGTACATGCCCTCATCTGTGTGGCATTAGTGCTGGTAGTATTGTCGCAAACTTCCAAGGGTGGCCTGGATGCCAATCTTGGCGGAGCGGCCATGAATGTTTTTGGCGGCAGCGGAGCCTCGCAGTTCCTGAAAAAATGGACTCAGATCCTTGCCGTAGTTTTCGCCGCATCCTGCGTATTTCTGGCCTTTTTGGTAAAAGACCTGGGATCCGCCGGAACAGGCAGCATCCAGGAACGCCAAAAGAAAATCAAGGAAACCGAGCAAAAAGCCCCGGCTAAAGCTCCGGCTGCCACCCCAACAGCAGCTCCTGCAGCTACTCCGGCCCCTGGTAAATGATCACTTTTCGCAGAAGTGGTGGAATTGGCAGACACGCAAGACTAAGGATCTTGTGCCTGTAACGGGTGTGCGGGTTCGAGTCCCGCCTTCTGCACCAATTTAAACGCTCCTGTTTGGGAGCGTTTTTTAATGCCCAACAGATTTTATAGGAAGCACAAATGAACTTACTTGCCTTTGTTTTCAGCTATGCCAGAGGCCTGAAACTGAAATACCTGGGAGCCATGTTTTGCATCGTAGCCGCTGCGCTCTTCAGCTTCATGAATCCCCTCATCATCCGCTTTTGTATCGATTCCGTGCTGGGAGGAAGAGCTGTGGATATGCCTTTGCTGCTCCCCAATCCGGGAGAAGGTTTCATCGCCTTCATCCGAGGTCATTTTTGGGTGGCAGGTCTGGCCGTGGTACTGATGGCCTCAATGGCGCATGGTTGCACCTATCTGCGTGGGAAGCTGAGTGCCAAAGTGGGCGAAGAATTTGCCCGTAGAATGCGGGAAGCGCTCTTTGGGCACATTCAGAAGCTGCCCTACGCCTGGCACAGCCGCATTCAGACAGGGGATATCATCCAGCGATGCACTTCCGATGTGGATACTCTGCGTCGCTTCATCTCCCTGCAAGCCGTGCAGCTTGGCCGCGGTCTTTTCATGATTTGCCTGATTATTCCGGTGATGCTGAGCCTGGACACCACCATGACGCTTTTCGCCAATCTTGCCGTGCCGGTGGTTTTCACCTATGCTTACATCTTCTTCCGCAAGATCAGCAAGCTCTTCAAGGCCCAGGACGAAGCGGAAGGATACATGACCACCATGCTGGAGGAATCGATCTCCGGGATCAGAGTGGTGAAAGCTTTTGCGCGTGAAGATTACGAAATCGAACGCTTTGGTTATGCGGCAAAGGACTATCGCGACAAGAGCCGTAAGCTGATAACGGTGTTATCGTGGTATTGGTCATCCTCCGATCAGCTCTGTATGATGCAAATCGCCCTGGTTCTGGTAGTGGGAAGCATCCGCACTATCAATGGGCTTACTTCCCTGGGAACCACGCTGGCCTTCGTGTCCTACAGCAATATGCTGATCTGGCCGATAAGAGAAATGGGAAGAATATTAACCGATATGGGACGCGCCCGGGTATCTGCCACTCGCCTTAAGGAGATTATCGACACTCCCCAGGAAGATATGCGTGGCATCACTCCCGGCGCAGGCCAGAAGCTGAAAGGCGCCATAGATTTCAAAGACCTCTCTTTTGCCTATGACCAGGGTTCCGATATTCTTTGCGATATCGATCTCAGTATCGCCGCAGGGGAAACTATCGTAATTCTCGGTGCCACAGGTGCTGGCAAATCCACGCTCACCAATCTCATCCCTCGCCTCTTTGATTATGACCGGGGTCAGATCTTCATCGACGGCATCGAGCTGAATAAATATGACCGGCAATACTTACGCGGACAGATCGGACTGGTGCTGCAAGAGCCCTTCCTCTATGCCAGAGCGCTGTATGACAATATCGCTTTCAGAGAGGGAATGACCCGAGAGCAGGCGATCCAGGCCTCGAAGGACGCCGCTTTCCACGATGCGGTAAGTGATTTTGAATACGGCTATGACACCGTGATCGGCGAGCGGGGAATAACCCTCTCCGGAGGCCAAAGACAACGCTGCGCCATTGCCCGGGCCCTTATCCAGGATGCTCCCATCCTTATCCTGGACGATGCCCTCTCCGCTGTGGATACGGATACCGAAGAACAGATTCTGGATAACCTGAAACGCCGCAAAGGACGTGCCACCACGATCATTATTACGCACCGGCTCAGCAGTGTGTCGCTAGCCGATCGCATCGTTGTGCTTGAGCATGGGAAAATCGTCCAGATCGGCACCCATAGCGATTTAGTGAAGGTTCCCGGCGTATATCAGCGCATTTGGAACATCCAACACCAGTTGGAACAGGAAGCAGGATAAAATGAACCAGATATTTCAAGAGAAAGAATACACCTCCAATCTCGATCCCAAGCTGTGGCTGGAAGTGCTGAAACAGGCGCTCCCCTACAAAAAACTGCTGCTGATCATCACTGCCCAAATGGTGCTGATGGCAGGTTTTGACGCGATGTTGCCACTCTTTACCCGCTATGCTATTGACAAGATGATTGTCCCCAAGGATACTTCCGGTCTGCTCACTTTTTGCCTGCTCTATCTGGCTTTACTACTGGCAGGGTTTATAAACGTGCTGCTTTTCATCCATTTCACCGGAATAGTGGAAACCGGCATGAATTATGATATGCGCCAAAAGTGCTTCGCCAAGCTTCAGGCCATGCAGGTTGGCTATTATGACCGCACGCCAACCGGGTGGCTGGTATCACGCCTCACCGCCGATATTTCCCGTCTTGGCGACATAGTAGCCTGGGGAATCGTGGATCTGGCCTGGGGTTTCGCCCTCATCATCTGGGTGCTTTCGATCACCTTTTTCATGAATTGGCGCCTGGCTATGATCATCGTACTCCTCATCCCGGTAATGACTTACATCGGCATCTTGTTCCAGAAGCGGATGCTAAAGTCCTATCGCCTCGTGCGCAAGCTCAATTCACGCCTCACGCACAGCTTTGGCGAAGGCATCCATGGCGCCAAAACCACCAAGACTCTGGTGCGGGAAGATGCCATTTTGGGCGAATTCAGGGAAGTGAATAACGACATGTACCGCAATTCCGTAAAGGCCGCAGTGCTTTCCGCCCTGTTCATGCCCCTGATTCTGATGCTCTCTTCCACGGGACTGGGACTGATTTTATGGCTGGGTGGGATCACCACCCTAAAAGGCGGATTAACGATCGGAGCGCTGATGGCTTTCATCGAATACATTACGCACATGTTTGAGCCGATCTCCAATGTCGCCAGGCTTTTTGCGGAAATGCAAAACGGTCAGGCCGCCGCGGAGCGCGTTTTCAGCCTCATGGAACTACAGCCCGAGATCGTGAGCAGCGTGCCTTGGGACGATAGCTGGGCAGCGAAAAGCATGCAAGGGCAGATCAGCCTGGAAGAGGTTAGCTTTGCCTATAAGGACGGCCAGCCGGTTTTTGATAGCTTCTCGCTGGATATTGCCCCCGGGGAATCCATCGCTTTGGTAGGCGAAACCGGCACCGGAAAAACCACTCTGGTAAATCTCATCTGCCGCTTCTATGAGCCTCA
>JAGOGT010000177.1 GCA_017996595.1 Candidatus Cloacimonadota bacterium | reverse complement strand
CACCACTTCATCCATGCGGGCACTGCCATCCAAAACGATGCCATTTCCACCATTGATGCTGCGTCCGATGCCTACTCCACCGCCATTGGAAAGCACTACCAGGGTCATGCCTCTGGCCACGTTTCCCGCAAAGCATTGCGTAGCCATATCGGCCATCACGTTCGAACCATCTTTGATATTAGCCGTTTCTCTGAAAGGTGAATCCGTTCCCGAAACGTCGTGATGGTCCCTTCCCAGCATCACCGGACCAATTTCCCCTCTGCGTACCATGTCGTTAAAACGCAGGGCCAGTTTTATTCTGCCTTCTTCATCGGCATAGAGGATGCGGGCTTTGGTTCCCACCACCAAGGCATTCTCTTCGGCATTTACAATCCAATGGTGATTATCCCTGTCCATGGCATTGCGCTGGGGATCGATCAGCTCCGTTGCTGCTATATCGGTTTTGCGCAGGTCTTCATCCTTGCGGCTGAGGCATACCCAGCGGAAGGGTCCATAGCCAAAGTCAAAGCACATCGGCCCCATAATGTCTTCCACGTAGGAAGGCCAGATGAAGCCGTCATTGGTATTGCTGCCGTTTTTGGCGATGCCTGTTTCCCCGGCTTCAAATACCGAGGCCATAAAGCTATTGCCATAGTCCCAAAAGCGGGCTCCTTTGGCGCAGAGGTTTTTTATCACGTTAAAATGCCTTCTTAGCGAAGCATCCACGCGTCTATTGAATTCATCCTGATTTTCCGCAATCAGCTTTCGTCCTTCCTCAAAACCGGTTCCGACAGGCGTGTAACCACCTTCATAAACGGCATGGCAGGAGGTTTGATCGGAGATAAGCTCAGCCTTGATATTATGCTTATCAATATATTCCAGCAGATCCACAATATTGCCGTGATAGGCTATGGATACAGGCTTTTTATTAAGGCGGGCTTCATCCACCCAACGGAAAATCTCTGCCAGATCGGCAGATACCTTGCCAACCCAGCCCTGATTGTGCCTGGTTTCGATGCGGCTGTAATCCACTTCTGCAATCACGCCAATACCTCCGGCGATCTCCACAGCCTTGCTTTGGGCACCGCTCATTCCTCCCAAACCGGAAGAAACATACAGCACTCCCGCCAGGTTCTTTTCCGGGGATATGCCCAAGTATTTGCGCCCCGCATTCAGCAGGGTAATATAGGTTCCATGCACGATTCCCTGTGGGCCGATATACATCCATCCACCAGCCGTCATCTGGCCATAATTTGCCACTCCCAAAGCGGTTAGCCTTTTGAATTGCAAGGGATTATCCCAAGCTCCGATCACCAGGCCGTTGGTCGATATAACTCTGGGTGCTTCCGGTCGGGAAGGGAAAAGCCCCAGGGGATGCCCCGATTCCACTACCAGGGTTTGATTTTCGGTCATAATCCGCAGATACTGCATGATCAGCTGATACTGCATCCAATTCTGGCACACCTGTCCGGTTTCGCCATAGGTAACCAGTTCATAGGGGTACAGAGCGATATCGAAATCTAGATTGTTATCGATCATTACCTGAATCGCCCTGGCAGCAGTGATGCCTTCATATTCATCTATTGGCCTGCCATATAGCCTTCCCTGCGGACGATAACGATAACCATAGATTCTGCCCCGGGTTTTCAGTTCGTTTAAGAATTCCGGGGCTAAAACTTCGTGTAGCTCTTGCGGAATGTAACGCAAAGCGTTCTTAAGGGCCTGAGCCACTTCGGAAGGATTAAGATCGAGCCCACGATCCGGAGCGCGTCTGATTCCCGGCTCAAAAACCGGATCGGGAGGCAGTACTGGGCTTAGGCTCACTTGATAAACTTGCTTGGTCATTTGTTCCTCTGAATCTATATGTTTTTGTTTATTCCTATACCTGGATATGGATTTTACTTTCTAAAAGCACCAAAACCAATCCTTCAGCTTAGTTTTCTGCTTCGCGTGTTCCTGTCAAGCAAAAAGGCCTGCCCTTGAAAACAAAGAAGATGTAAAGAAGTGTCTCCGATAGGCTGTAACTTGAAACACCTTCCATACAACCATGTTTAGCGCCTATAAATCCCCGCTTAATAGTCTCCTGACAAATCCTCAGGAGCTTATCAGGCGGCTGTTTAAATCTGATGTACAAGGATGATGGCAAGAAGTTGACCATGCGCTCCCCGGGTATTTGCATGGGCGTCGCACGGTCGTCGCACGGACAAGGATTGGGGATACCCCTCAGCTATTAACCATTAACCATTAACCACTAACCTTTAACTAAAAAAGGGCCTCAAACTGAAGCCCTTTTACTTGTACGTTACATGGATATCAGGGTTTTTCCTTGGGCACGAAGCGGAATTCCACCCTGCGGCTGAGCTGCTTATCTTCACTATTCTGATTGGCATTATCAAACTCACCCTTACCGGCGATAATGATCTTTTCCGGCGGGAACTTCAATGTTTCCAGCATATAGCGTACCACAGCGGAACTGCGTGCCAAAGACAGCTCCCAATTGGAGGCATATTTCTTTTTCAGCTTTGCACCGATGGGAGTGTTGTCGCAAAAGCCGGTGATCAGAATCTCAAAATCATCCCGGTCGGGGACGCTATTGGCGAATTCACCCAGGATGCGGATGGCTTCTTTATCCAGTTCCACGCTGCCAGATTCAAAATAAATCCGATCCTGATAGGTTTTACCATAGGGCAGGGATTTCATGTCGTCGAAGCGCTGCTGCAGTTCTGATTTTTCTTTAATCTGTTGTTCCAGCAGTTCACGGAAGGCTTCAACGTAGGTAAGCAATTGTGCATATTGCATTTGAGCTGCTTGAGCGGAGGCGAAGTCCTCGTTGCGGGCTTGAATTTCGGCAGCTACCTTATCCCGATTGCCGGTTTGGGATAGATAGATCAGGTAATCCTGGGCAGCTTTCTGGAAGGCGGCAAAGGCTTGGGGATCCATTCCTGTGGCCACAGTGGCGGCTTCCATATTCTTGAAATTGAATTTTAAGGTACTGAGGACGGAGGCCGGAAGATTGGGAATGAGGTCGTTTTCCACCTGTCCGATCAGCAATTCGGCAGATTTATTGATGCGGGCATAATACTCGGCGATTTTGGCTTCAATCATCTTGATTCGGTCTTCCATCTGATTCAGGTTCAGCGAGGCAGTGGCCAGTTCCTTGCGGTTGGAATCCAATTGCTCCTGCAGCTTGGCGATCAATTGCTCATCACTACGGCCTTCATAGATCTTCAGGTCGCGCAGGATATCGATCTGACGGCTTAGTTCATTGCTTTTTTCCATGCTGCTCAAGCGCTGCATGTCCATGATCATATCCATAATCTCTACTTGCAGTTTATAGATATCCACAGTGAGCTGCAGTTCTTCTTTAATACTGATGTAAACCTGCTCGCGGGCGGAATCCAGAGCTTTGGGCTGTGCTGAAAGCGCTATGGGGATAACAATGAGCAGGATCATTAGTAAAGTATATAAAGTTTTCACAATACCTCCTTCAGGTATAGATCGGTTTAGGGATAATCTATTTGGGAATGAAGATATGGCAAAGAATATTGTCCGTGACCCAAGGATGAAGTTCTGAGTTATCGGGGTAAAATTAGCAATCAATGTGTATGACTGCTAAAATACCCTTGACAAAATGACCCAAGCGGATATCTTATCCCCAGAATATGGATTATTCATAAGGAGATAAAGAACATGAGTGAGAAAAAGAAAGAAACTGGGAACCTCAGTATTCATACTGAGAACATCTTCCCGATCATCAAGAAGTGGCTCTATTCGCAGCATGACATCTTTCTGCGGGAATTGGTAAGCAAT
>JAGOGT010000176.1 GCA_017996595.1 Candidatus Cloacimonadota bacterium | reverse complement strand
GCACAAAGGGTTTTAAAGCCTGCCAATTGGCATCATCGCAGAAAAGATGCACATCGCGGTCATCACCCATGGCCAGGGGTTTACTGTGATCGATAAGCGTGTCAAAAGCATTATATTTCAGTTTACTCTTTTCGCTTTTACTGCAAGCGGAAAGCAGTAAGATCGCGATGAAGAGGATGTATAAGGCGTGTTTCATGGTTTCCTCCAGTTAAACAAAACCTTGATGTAGTTCAGGCCGCTGAGCAGAGTGATAAGCACCACCAGCCAGAACCAGATATTGAGAATGGTGATGACGGTAGCGGAGATGGGGGTGAAGAAAGCCCAGCAGAGATAAGCAACAATCAGTCCGGCCATTTGCATCACCGTTTTCAGCTTGCCAAGTTTGTCGGCAGCCAGCACGATGCCTTTTTTCTGATAAATTTCACGGAGCACGGTTACCACCAGCTCTCTGCCCAGAATAATGAAGAAAATCACCTTGGATAGGCTGATGGGGGGAAGCCAGGTAATTCCGGCAAGGGCAGAAATCACCAGAAGCTTGTCCGCCAAAGGATCCATGATCTTCCCGAAATCGCTGATCACCTTCCATTTGCGGGCCAGCATGCCATCCAGATAATCGGTGAAAGAGGCGACGAGAAAGATAAGCAGTGCGATACTGATGCGGTTTAGGGTTTCGCTGAGGATAAGGAAATACAGGAAAACCGGCACCAGCAGGAAGCGGATGATGGTAAGCAAATTGGGGATATGCTTATACATCTTCAGGCTTACTCACATTCACCGGGGAGATCACCCGGATGGGATTATCCTCGAAGGCAAGTTCCTGCTCGAAGGTATGCAGGGAAAAGTGATTGATAAGAGTACCGATTAGTGCTGCCGCAGCCATGGAAACAAATACCCACCAGGGGATAAGTTGCGGCAAAGGAAGCAGATAAACCAGGGCAAAATATGCTGCCACACAGAGGGGAAGCGGAACCAGCAGCATCGTCCAGGTATGCTGAACGCCCATCTTTTGGTGGCGAAGCCTATCCACCACGCTATGCGCTTTGCCCTTGTAACGCATCAAAATGTGCAGCTCCACGCTGAGGCGCAGGAATACGAAGATAAAAAGCATCATAATGCCAGTGAAGATGGCAAAGTGCAATTCCCGGCGGGAAATGGTATTCAGCTCTGTGGTAAGGATGCCAAAGGCTCCGGACTGAGAGTCGATATCTGCTTCGGGAATGGCGCTGCGAAGTGCGTCCAGAACTATATCCCGGCTTTTCAGGGCGGCAGGAACGGCGTCATAGGTTACGGTTATCACATCGGGAAAGCTGTAATCCTCGATGGAGCGGTCATTCAAGGGCAAACCATAGGCCTGGATAAGCTCATTGGCAGCTTGGGCACCGGTTTCATGAGTTACGCTCTTGATGCCGGGAAGTCCCTGCAGTTGCTGCATAATGGGGGTAACCCTGGTGGTATCCGCAACATAGGCAAATACCGGCATGCGGGTGAGATCTTCCAGCTTCTGATAGTGGCTTTGGGCATGTTCATAGGCAATCAGCATCCATCCGGCAAAGAGGATGCTGAGGAGGATGATTATCAGATAGAACCTTGTTGTCATGTACTTATCCTTTTGTGAAGTGGAGAATTGACCATTGGGAAGGCTGGGCTTCCGGATGGCGGAGTTTCAGATTTGCTATAGAGGCTTTGGATGCTGCTTCCCTGGCCCGGGAGGCAGGATAAAGCAGGACGGCCTGGCCTTGGGGGCTGAGATTGCGGGTGATGCAGCCAAACACGTCATCCATGCTGCAGGAAACTTCGCTGCGGCTGATGGCACGCAGGGGATTGGGACTGAGGAGCCCTTTGCCCAATTCCTGCCAGGGGGGATTGGCAAAGATCAGATCGTAGGGCTTTGGGGCTTGATAACTGCGCAGATCGCATTTGATAAAATCAATTGGCAGCTTCAGATCGCGGGCATTAAGCTGCGAGAGGCGATGCAGCTCTTCCTGAAGTTCAATGCCAGTAATTTCCCACTCAGGACGAGCCAGCGCCAGCAGGATGCTGATTACTCCGCTTCCGGAGCCCAGCTCCAAAACTTTGGCGCTTTTAGGAAAATTTACCTGCAGGATATATTCATAGAGCGCTGCCGCAGCAGAGGTGGCGCCCAGAGCTTCAGGTGCCTGCTGCATCCACAAACCGGGATCATAAGGATTAAGCTGAAGCCCGGCCGATGAATTCATCGCGATACGTCCAGCATTCTGCGGATCGAAACCAGCGCTTTTTGGGCTACCGCTTCCGGCACTTTTATTTCATACTGCTTTTGTAATAGTGATTTATACACGTTTTCCAAAGTGATCTTTTTCATGTTTTTGCATACTGCCCGGGTAGCAGCGGGGATGATGCTTTTTTCGGGATACAGATATTGCAGGTAGTTCACCAAGCCCATTTCCGTGGCGATGATGGCCTTGTCCCCCGTTTTCATCCATTTCATCATGCCGCCGGTGGACATCACTTCATCCGCAAGCTGCACTACCGATTCATCGCATTCGGGATGTACCAGGAGGGTATGCTGGGGATATTTGGCCTTCAGTTCCAGCACTTCCGCTTCATTGAAGCCCCATTGATGGATGGGACAATAGCCATGCCACACGATTACTTCGCGCCTGGCTTGCTGCGCTGCCCAATGTCCCAGATTCATATCGGGCACAAAGAGGATCGGCTTATCTGCGGGAAGGGACTCAAGTACCTTCACGGCATTTGAGGAGGTGCAGCACACATCGCTGGCGGCCTTCACTTCGGCAGTGGAATTTACATAGCAAACCACCGGCGAACCGGGATGCGCAGCCTTGAACTGCTCCAATTGCTCACCTGTGATCATATCCGCCATAGGACAGCCGGCATCGATGGCAGGCAGCAGGATCCTGGCTCCGGGATTGAGAATAGCTGCGGTTTCGGCCATAAAATGCACTCCGCAGAAGACGATGGTGTCGGCCTTGGCCTCTGCCGCGCACATGGAAAGCTGCAGCGAATCACCCCGAAAATCGGCTAATTGCTGGATCTCCACGATCTGGTAATTGTGCGCCAGAATCAGGGCTCCGCTTTGCTCTTTCAGTTCTTTTATCTTGGTAATAAGTTCTTTGTTTTTCATATCCACCTGGATTGTTTAGTGTCCGGTATGCCCAAAACCGCCGTCCTGACGGTTACTGGGTGCTAAAAAGGGCTGCAATTCCAATTCGGGAATCAGCACCGGGCAGATCACCATCTGGGCGATCCGCATTTGGGGTTCGATGCAAAAGGGCAGGCTGCCCAGATTGATGATTATTACTTTTATTTCGCCGCGATAATCGGCATCGATAGTGCCGGGGCTGTTTAATATCCCCAGTCCGTGCTTGATAGCCAGGCCGCTGCGGGGCCTGATCTGGGCTTCATATCCCGCAGGAATTTCTATCGCGATCCCGGTAGGCACAGCCATAATTCCCTGGGGGTGCAGTTCGACAGCCGCTTTCAGATCGGCAAAGAGATCAAATCCCGAGGCATGTTCAGTCATTCGCCGGGGTTCCAGAGCCGTGTCTGTCAGTTTTTGATAAGCTATTTTCATGATTTGCGGCTAAGCAGATACTCCGCCAGGATGTCCAGGCGCAGAGCTTTATCCTTCAGGGGGCTTATCACCTGGCGTGCGGCATCGGTGAGTTCCACGGCTTTGGCATGCGATTCGGCCACTCCATACACGGCGGGGAAGGTGGCCTTTTGCTGGTCTTTATCTTTGCCGATGCTTTTCCCCAGCTCTTCTTTGCTACCTTCGATGTCCAAAAGATCATCCA
>JAGOGT010000175.1 GCA_017996595.1 Candidatus Cloacimonadota bacterium | reverse complement strand
TAATTGATCCCGAAAACCTTGTATTTCACTCCCAATCCCGCGGTGAAGGCATCGATGTCATATCCGGCCATCACTTTCAGGGCTGGAATCGGAGCAATCGCCATGCCGGCATGCAGATCAGCCCCCAGGGAACCGAAATTTACGCTGGACTCAATATCATCGGCACGCCACTCGCTGCGAATCGCCACATGCATGGGGAATTTCTTCAGGACGCTTAGTTCATAGCCTAGCTCGATGTCCAGATTGGGGGTAACCAATTCGTGCTCACCGCCCTCCCAGAACACCTGAGTGGAGAAGAAATCACGCAGATTAAGCCCCAGCCTGGCATTACTTGCAGGCATCCACAGCATTCCCAAATCCGCCCCAAAAGCATAGCCGCCATGCTCTGCCAGGCTGCGGTATGCCAGCTTCGGAGCCAGCCCCAGATGCAGCTTGGGCCTTATGCTGCGGGCTATCCCTCCATAAATAATGAAATCCTGATTATCCACCGTTTTGTAAACATAGGGACGGTTATCAGGGCCAATCGGCTGATCGGGATGGGGAATGCGGGTAAGCTTGATATCTTCGATGACGAGGTGATTGATCATCAGGGAACTGCTGTTAGTTCTTCCCAGCAGGATACTTAGCTGATTCTGATCCATCAGCCCTTCGAAATGCTGGGAACGCATCAGTTCCACTCCGGGATCAGGATTTAAGGCCAATAGTGCGGGATTCCACCAGCCCGCAGCAAAGGAATCGCTGTAGGTAAGCCCGGTTCCCCCCATGGCGGAGGCTTGCACACCGGGACTGATGGCAAATACTTCGCCAGCATATTTGGTAGCGCTGAGTGGGATTAGCACCAGCAGCATCAGGACAAGCATCTGGATATTCTTCATATATTTCACCTTATGAAACAAGATACACGGTTTCCCTTGATTGTAAAATAGAAAAATATGCCGGGGCAAAAAAGATGGTGGGCCCAGAGGGAATCGAACCCCCGACCAACCGGTTATGAGCCGGTAGCTCTACCAAACTGAGCTATAGGCCCCCAAACACATCGTAATTACCAAAAATTGGGGATTGGCTTTATCGTCAAGCAAAATGCTTTTCTAATTACTTTCCCGCTGCTATGGATACCATCTTTCCAGGAATCACGATGATCTTTTTCACCACCATGCCTTCCAGGCTGCGCTGCACATTTTCCACGGCCAGAGCTTGCTCTTTCAGCGCTTCATGATCCATATCGGCTGGAACTTCCAGCTTGCCGCGCAGCTTGCCATTGATTTGCACCACGTAGGTAATTGTATCGCGATTCAGATATTGGGGATCAAATTCCGGCAAACCGCTTTCATGCAGCAGCTTATCATGCTTCAATAGCTGCCACAGTTCTTCGGCCACATGCGGAGCAAAAGGATAGAGCATTTTGGGCAAGGCCGCACAGGCAAAGGCATAAACTCCCAGTTCGGCTGCATTCAGCGCTTCCGGTGCTTTTATCTTGATAATCGCATTCAGCAGCTCCATGCCGGAGGCAATCGCGGTATTATATTGCATGCGCTGCAGGGTATCCTCATGCCAGCGGGAAATGGCATGATGCGTTTCGTAGCGCAGTTCCGCCATTGCCGGGGACAATTCACCCTCAGCGTTATTATTCATCATGCCTTTGATGATCAATTCCTGGTGGGTGTCGATCAAACGCCACACGCGGTTCAGGAATCTGAAGGAGCCCATCACGCCGTCGTCACTCCACTCCACGTCCTTTTCCGGCGGGGAGGCAAAAAGCAGGAAAGTCCTTAGGGTATCGGCCCCAAAACGATCGATTATGTACTGCGGATCCACCGAATTACCCTTGCTTTTGCTCATTTTAGCGCCGTCTTTGGTCACCATTCCCTGAGTAAGCAGCCTGGCAAAGGGTTCATCGCTGTGCACCCAACCCAGGTCGCGCATAAATTTATGGAAAAACCTGGCATAGAGCAGGTGCATGCAGGCATGTTCGATACCGCCGATATATTGATCCACTGGCAGCCAATAGTCTGCTTTTGCCGGATCAAAGGGCAAGCTTTCGTTCCTGGGATCGGCATAGCGGGCAAAATACCAGGAGGAATCCACAAAGGTATCCATGGTATCCGTTTCCCGCTTAGCATCGGCACCACACTGCGGACACTTCACGTTCAGCCATTCCGGAACGCTGAGTAGCGGATTACGCGTGGTGCGTCCCACCTGCACATTATCCGGAAGCAGCACCGGTAAATCTTCATCGGGAACCAGCACTACGCCGCACTTGGGACAGTGAATAATGGGAATGGGATTGCCCCAATAGCGTTGCCGGGAAATACCCCAATCGCGCAGGCGATAGGTAAGGGTCTGTTCGCCCCAGCCGTTTTCGGCAGCCCAAGCAGTTATCTCTGCCTTGGCCGCATTGCTGTCCATGCCATTAAATTGCTTGGAATTTACCATGATACCAGGCTCGATGTAGGCTCCCGTCATCTCTTCCAGCACCAGGCTTTGCTCCGGATTCTGGATCACGATCTTGATGGGAATATCGTATTTTCTGGCAAAATCCCAATCGCGCTGATCATGCGCCGGAACAGCCATCACCGCTCCCGTGCCATAATCCATCAGCACATAATTGGTAATCCAGATTTGCACCCTGTCCCCATTCAAGGGGTTGATGCAGTAGCGTCCGCTGAAGATGCCTTCTTTTATCGCTTCGGCGGAGCTGCGTTCCAGCTTATCGGCATTGATCACCTTGCGGCAAAAATCGTGCATGGCCTTATTCTCAGGCTCTTTCGCCAGCCATTCCTGCACCAGCGGATGCTCCGGAGGCAGGGCCATGAAGGTAACGCCAAAGATCGTATCCGGACGGGTGGTAAAGATCGGAATCTGCGTATCTGCACCCTCCAGCACAAAGTTTATCTTCGCGCCTTCGGATTTGCCGATCCAGTTCTTTTGCATGGTCATCACGCGCTCTGGCCACTCGATCACTTTGCTGAAATCCAGCAGTTCTTCCGCATATTTGGTGATCCGGAAATACCATTGCTCCAGCTCTTTTTGCTCCACCTGGCTGCTGCAACGCCAGCAATGGCCATCTTCCACCTGTTCGTTAGCCAGCACCGTTTGACACTCGTTACACCAGTTCTGGAAGCTCTTTTTGCGGTAAACCAGGCCACGCTCATACATACGCTTGAAAATATATTGACCCCACTTGTAATAATTGGGCCGGCAAGTGCTTACTTCCCTGTCCCAATCGAAGCCAAAGCCCATGCCCTCAAACTGAGCACGCATGGCGGTGATATTCTCTTCGGTGGTCAGCCGCGGATGGCTATTATGCTGAATGGCAAAGTTTTCCGCCGGCATCCCGAAGGCGTCATAGCCCATGGGCTGCATCACACTGTAGCCCTGCATCAGTTTCAGCCGCGTAACCGCATCGCCGATCGAATAATTGGAGGCATGCCCGCAATGGAGAACTCCGGAAGGATAGGGAAACATTGATAGTACATAATACTTAGGCTTGGCTCCGCCATCGGGAGCGCTGAAAATCTTTCGTTCCTTCCAAATCTGCTGCCATTTACGCTCAATTGCGCCAAAGGGGTATTCCATGAGGTTCTCCATTCATGTGTATGTTTTATAGTCCTTTACCAAGATTGGGAGACTTTGTAATTGTCAAGGGGAAATCCGTTGGATAGTGCTATTGCCTTTAGCTTCCTGTAAAGAGTCACCCAAATCTGCAAATGGGCGTCGGTGTGACAAGTGGGGATAAGGCTTTTATTGGTGGGGAGTTATAGCGGACTGGTTTTAGACTGTGTCACAGCGACGTTTGGACGTTTCTGGAC
>JAGOGT010000174.1 GCA_017996595.1 Candidatus Cloacimonadota bacterium | reverse complement strand
GGCTGATGTGGACAATGCGATCCTTGTTGCCAAAGAGTTCGCATTCCACAGAATTCGCAGTTACCACTTCAAAGCTGAGGGGGCTGACGAATTTACAGGCATTTGCGGTTAACACGCAGCGGACTTCATGCCCGGATTTGTATAAAATCCTGGCCAGGTCGATCGCTTTGTATGCCGCAATCCCTCCGCTAACGCAGAGCAGTAGCTTTGCCATATTTTTATTCCTCTTGTTAATTCTACTTTTATCCGGAAGCATTCACTTTCCCAAGATATCCGAGTGTAAAAAACGCACATCCCGATTTATGTCAATCGAAATTACATTGACAGCCAAACGCACTTTCTTTTCGTTGTTTAAATTGGTATTTAGATATGGAGATTATTTATGAAAAGGCAAGCAAAGGGAAATCGTCCCGCAGGAAGACAAAACAAACGGGAACTCATCTTGGACGCAGCTATTGAGATTTTTGCCCGCAAGGGTTCACACCAGGCAACCATAGCCGAAATAGCCCAGAAAGCGAGAGTAGCATTAGGCACCGTGTATGTATATTTTAACAGTAAAGATGACCTTCTGCAGCAATGCATAAAAGAGTCCATCGAAAAAGAGATCAAGACTATTATTGAGAATACCAAAAACATTGCCGATCCCATGGAAAGACTCATTGCTTTTTTCCAACATCACATTGAACTGGTGAGCGAAAGACCTTTCATCGCCCGTTTTATCACTGTGGAAGCCAGGCAAAATGAGAATTTTACCACACGCAATCCGGGATATAACCCTCTGAATCATTATGTGGAATATGTGAAAGATATCACTACCAAAGCCGTGGCCAAAAATCAGATCAAAAATATCGATCCCGAAGCTTTGGCTTTCTTGCTGGTGGGCTCCATGGATATCGTTCTCTGGCACTGGCTCGCCAGTGATCATAAAATCGACATTGAAGCCATTATCCAGGCTATCCGTCCAATTTTGCATAGCGGAATCAGCCTGAATCCCTGATTTTTCAGGATAATGAAGCTGAAATTTTCTTTCCTGACCCTGTTCGTTATCTTTTCGGCAAATGCGGTTCTTGCAGCGCTCGAAGTACCATTGGTGCTCAGGTGGAATTCAGCCAATACTTTCAGCTATGCTCCCGATCAACAGGTCAAGGAGATTGCCTGGAGCGAATTCTATCGCCTGGATATGGGCATCGATTCTCTCCGTTACCATGAACTCAGCTTGAATTTGGAGGTCCGCAGCAAGGCGAATTTTATCAATACCTATCTGGACTTGTATCAAGCGGATATTACCTATCATGCCGATATAATTGATTTCGGTGCTGAAATCAAACCAAGTGGCTACGCTTTGGAATACCAGCTTCATCCTTCCCGGATTATAAATCCGGATATGGATGATCATCTCTTTTTGCCTACCCGGTTCAATGGGATCTTCATTGCATATCCTTCTGCTATCAATATCAAACTGGAAGCCGGGGGTAATTTCTACAATCTTGCCACCGGCAGATTAACAGAGAAGCTCCCGCTATTCAATAAGCGGGGAGCCATATCCCTCATTCAAGAAATACAAACCTTCGATTCACATTGGCATAAGCCGGTTGTCATCGGCGCCGCAGAATTCAATTATGAATCTCCGGATTGGGCTATTTCCTCAACTGCTGCCGCGGCCTATTATCCCGAATATGACTCCCGTCCTTCGGACTTCACCCCCTTCTTTCATTTTGAAACAAATAAAACCCTCGTCCCCGGATTCAGCCTATATTTGCAGGGCATCTACAAAGAACTTAATCCCGACAAAAACAGCCATAAAAGCATAGACGCGGCCTTGGGGAAAAAGCTCTCCAAATTTATGTTATCTGCCGGCAGCAAGCTGGATTACATTCATAAAAATGATCAGCTCACTCCCTACTTGGTTTTGAAGTGGATTCCCTCTCCAGGACAGCAATTAGGGGCATATTACCGTTGTATTCTAAGTGATTCTGGTTCTGATCTGCATCAGGCAGGATTAACTGCGGAGCTGAGCTTTGGTTTTTAGAAGATTTCTCCTCATCTTTTCCCTGCTGTTGCTGGTTTCTTCATGCAGAATCGTAAGCATTTCTGCCTCAGATGATCCCATTATCTGCTTCACCTTTGATGATCAGCACGAAGGAGTATATCGGGTCGCTTTGCCCATTATGGAACAGTATGGCTTCCGGGGTACCTGCTTCGTGAATACCGGCCGACTGTTCAGGCCAAACTTCATGATCAAAGATGAGCTGATATCCCTCCATAATGATTATGGCTGGGAAATTGGAGGACACACGCTATTGCATGAGGAACTGGTGGAATTGAATTACCAGGAAGCAATGCACGTTATTGTTACCGATTATGACAGCCTCAACAGCTGGGGTTTGCATCCTCGGTCGTTTGCCCATCCGGGTGGAGATTGCCCTCAGGAATATTTTCCCCTTATTACCGATCATTATCGCAATATCCGGGGTTCGAATGACATGGCGATGCATATTCCCCTTAATCGCCTTGGGCTTGGCTACCTGCCTTATCAATCCGGCTGGAGTCCCAGAGTGATAAAAGACCGCATTCAGCGTGGCATTGCAGATCATGAAGATCTTATCATTATCGGGTTTCATCAGATCGATATGGCCACCGATCCCTATGGCTCTAATTGCCATACTCCGGTTTTTACCGAGATCATGGAATATGTGCATGAACTGGGAGTGAGGGTGCTGCCTTTGGATGAAGCGGTGGAAGAGCTATCGAAGAGTTAAAAGTTAAGAGTTAAGAGTTAAGAATTAATAATTAAAAATAAAGAATTAAGATAGTTGGGGATCGTGTTTGAATCTCTCATTAATTTATTTCAGGTAATATAGCCCATGCCTCCATCGTAAATCCTAAATCC
The DNA here is from genome assembly GCA_017996595.1 of Candidatus Cloacimonadota bacterium. Taxonomy (GTDB): domain Bacteria; phylum Cloacimonadota; class Cloacimonadia; order Cloacimonadales; family Cloacimonadaceae; genus Cloacimonas. The sequence continues at coordinate 937 of JAGOGT010000174.1, read as the reverse complement.
TAAATCGTAAATCGTAAATCGTAAATTTTTAAGGTTCTTAGCAAGCTTTCCGAATCATAAGCTTCCCGATAACTCTCTGTGTTTCACCTTTCCACCCTTTCCCCATTTCACTTCCTGAAACCTGAGACTTCAATCCCGGTGTTGCGAATTTGGGGCAGCCATAAAGATTTTGCTTGTCTTTTTTTTGCACTTCCAAATATCGGTACTAAAGAAAGAAATAACTATTATAAGGAAAGAACTATGAATCTGTCTAAGCGTGCGCTGGAGATCCAGGCGTCTCCAATTCGCAAGTTAATGCCCTATGCCCTTGCCGCCAAAGCAAGGGGCATCAAAGTGTATCATCTTAATATCGGCCAACCCGATATCGAAACACCCGAGGAAATGATAAGAGTGTATCATGAATTCTCGGACAAAGTTTTGGAATACGGACCTTCTCAGGGCCTGGAAGTATATCGTGAAGGCCTGGTGAAATATTATCATCATTGCGGGATTGACTTGCAAACCCATAATATCATCGTTACCACCGCGGGAAGCGAAGCCATCACCTTTGCCATGATGGTGGTAGGCGATGTAGGTGATGAGATCATCGTTCCCGAACCTTTCTATACCAATTACAATGGCTTTGCCACCATGGCCGGAATCAAGCTGGTGCCGCTAACTACCTATGCTGATACAGGCTTTGCCCTGCCCGGAGACGAAAAATTCGAAGCATTGATCACCGATCGAACCAAAGCCATCATGCTCTGTAATCCCGGCAATCCCACCGGCAAGGTTTATAATCGTGAGGAACTCTTCAGAACTGCTGCCATTGCCAAAAAACACAATCTCTACCTGATCTCAGACGAAGTTTACCGCGAATTCATCTATGACGGTGCCAAGCATACCAGCGTGATGGATGTGCCCGATTTTGACAAGCATGCCATCATGGTGGACAGTG
>JAGOGT010000173.1 GCA_017996595.1 Candidatus Cloacimonadota bacterium | reverse complement strand
ATGCCATCGATGGCAGCTTCACCCCCAAAACTGAAGAAGCCATGGAATTTGTCGAACGTCTGGCGCTGGCCCTTCCCGTTCCCGTGCTTCACCATGACGAACGCTATTCCACCAGCGAAGCGGAAGCGGAATTGAAACACCTCGGCTACACCTGGCAGGAAGCCGCTAAAATAAAAGACGCCATGGCTGCCTGCATGATCCTGAAGGAATATCTTAGCACCCTATGATCAAAATTCATCACGCCCTCCTTAAGGCAGCGGCCCTGCTTGGCTGCGCCATTATTATCCTCCTCTGCCTGGCCATTTTCCTTCCCCGGGCCAGCGACGAAAAGATCGTGAATATCCGTCCTGGCGATAATGCCCGGGTGATTGCTGCCAAATTGGCCGATAGCGGCATCATTGGCAGCAAAAGCATGTTCATTGTCCTCACCAAGCTGCGCGGAGCCGACCGCAATTTGCAAATCGGCAGCTACATCTTTGGCGGACGGGCTAATCTCTGGCAAACCGTCAGCCGCCTTTTGGAAGGCAAGAGCGAGGCCATCACCATCACCTTCCCCGAAGGTATGTCGCTATATAAAACCCTGAAAAAGATCGATAGAAGCTCGCTGATGCCCTATGACAGCCTTCGCTACGCGGCCACGGATACTTCGCTGGTGCGGCGTTTAACGGGTTTCCAGGTTCCCTCCCTGGAAGGTTTTCTCTATCCCGAAACCTACAGGTTCTCCATTGCCCTATCCGCTGATTCCATCCTGGCCATCCAAACCCAGGAATTCTTTAAACGCTTGCAGAATGAGGGTATAGACCCATACACTATTCCCGATTTCTATCAAAAACTGATCCTGGCTTCCATCGTGGAAAAGGAAGCGGGGCCTGCCAGCGAACGGGAAGTGATCGCCGGAGTCTTTATCAACCGGCTGCAACGTGGCATGCGCCTGCAATCATGCCCCACAGTGGATTATATTCTGGAACCAAAGGGCATCAAGCGCGAAGTGCTCAGCTATAACGACACCCAATTGCCCTCGCCCTACAATACCTATATGCATGCGGGATTGCCGCCCACGCCTATCGCCAATCCTTCCGTGGCCTCTATCAAAGCGGTGCTGAATCCCGCCCAACATGCTTACCTCTATTTTTTCGCCGACCGCAAGGGACGTAATATCTTCTCCCGCAGTTACGAAGAGCATTTGCAAAAACAGCGAGGCCGATAAAAGGCTTGACATTTTTGCGCCCGAATTATAGAAAGATTTTAGCTGTTACTTATAATTCAAAAATACAAGCAGACCACGGGGAGGATGTGATCATGAAGCCACGCAGCTACCTGATGATAGGGCTTATGATCCTGATTTTAGGTGCCATAACTGCCTGCGCATCGCTGCCGGCCAGCGCTAAGGCAAGCCCTGTGATGGGTTACCGTCCCGATTGGTGGCTCTATCAGGCTCCCACGGAAGACTTCATCTACTGCTATGGCGTGGGGCTGAATACCAGCGTGGAAAAATCCCTGAACGCAGCCACCCGGAACGCTCAAGATGAGGCGATTGAATATCTTGAAGAGTATCTGCAAGAAATTGTGAATAATTTTTCCCGGGAAGCCGGAGTGGTGGATCCCAAAGCTCTGAGCCTCACCGATAAACTTGTCCACTCCATCGCCGGAGCAAGATATAGCAGCAGCTATGCAGGCAAAACCGAAACCCACGAGATAACGGAAACAGGTAAATCCCGTTATAAATCCTGGGTGCAGATCGTGATCCCCAAAGCCGAAATCAATGCCAATCTGATCAATAACCTCAGCTACGACGAATCCCTATCCTCACTTTTCAAAAACTCCCCATCCTACCGCCGCATGGAGCTTCTGATCAATCAAAGGTAGCTCCTTATATTCCCGCTAATCCCTGCTGCATCTGCCCGGAGATTTACCCCAACCCGGTAAATGATGCTATACAAATAGTTACCATGCGATGCCCATGTGATGCCCGGGCAAACGCATGGGGATCACATGGGCAGCGCATGGCGAAGATTTATCCTTTTCGCTTGACAGAAGCGCTGCGCTGAAAAATATGACCCGGATTGCGTGCATCTTTAGCTCAGTTGGTAGAGCAACTGACTCTTAATCAGTGGGTCCGGGGTTCGAATCCCCGAAGATGTACCATCTTTTATAATAGCGGTAATTTGCCCTTTGCTCCGCGAAAAATGTGCTAAAGTGCGGTTAATTTTTTCTCTTTGCCGGCTTTAGCAGCTGGCTTTTTTTATAAATTAAGGAGAATATAAATGACTGCATTACATGCGCTTGAAAAAGTGGATAGAAGTGGATATATCTTCACCTCCGAATCCGTTTCCGAGGGACATCCCGATAAAGTTTGCGACCAGATTTCGGATGCGATCCTCGATGCCTTTATGGCTGCCGATCCCCATTCCCGGGTAGCCTGTGAAACTCTGGCCACCAAGAACCGTGTGGTATTGGCCGGAGAAATAACTTCCAAAGCCAAGATCGAAGTGGAACCAATCGTCCGCAAGGTTATCCAGGATATCGGCTACACTCATCCCAATATCGGTTTTGATCACAATTGCACCATCGAAAACTATCTGCATAAACAGGAAAAGGACTTGGCCAAGAATGAAGGCGCAGGCGATCAGGGCCTGATGTTTGGCTATGCCTGCTCCCAAACCAAATCCCTGATGCCGGTTCCCATCGAATTGGCTCACAAGCTGTTAATTAAGCTTGCTGAAGTACGTAAGAATGGCAGCATTCCCTGCTTGCTTCCCGATGCTAAAAGCCAGGTTTCCATGCATTATATCGGTCGTAAAGCTGTCGATCTGAAGACTTTGGTGATCTCCACCAATCATCAGCAGCTTTGCCCGGTGGAATTTGAAGATCTGAAGCAGGAAATCCAGAAACAGGTGATTGCCCCTTCCATGACTGAGATCGAAGAGGAAAGCAAGAGCTTTTTTGAATCCAAGAATTGCGAAATCAAGATCAATCCCCTGGGAATGTGGTTCGATGGCGGCCCTGCTGCTGATACCGGATTAACGGGACGCAAGATCATCGTGGATACCTATGGCGGATGGGCTCAGCATGGCGGTGGTGCTTTTTCCGGCAAGGATGCTACAAAGGTGGATCGCAGTGCGGCTTATATGGCGCGGCACATTGCTAAAAGCGTGGTGGCTTCGGGCCTGGCTTCCGAATGCCTCATTCAGTTCAGCTTCGTGATCGGCGATCAACTTCCCGTATCCCTGATGGTGGATACCTTTGGCAGTGGCAAGATCAGAGATACCGAGATCGAGAAATTGATCGCCAAGAACTTTGATTTAACCGTGCATGGCATCATCGATTATCTCGATCTGCGCAAGCCAATCTTCCTTCCCACCGCTTCCTACGGTCATTTTGGCCGGGATATCTTCAGCTGGGAAAAGGTGAAAAAGCTTAGTGTTCAATAGCATGGATGCACTCTACGCAAGCCTGAATCAGGCCAGGCCCTTTTTCCTGATCGCGGGACCATGCGTGGTGGAAGAAGAAAGCCTGATGCTACGCACCGCCGAAACCCTCAAAGAGCTGTGCCTGCGCCTGAATATCCCGCTGGTATTCAAATCTTCTTACACCAAGGCTAATCGCAGCAGTTCCGGCTCCCCAAGCGGTCCCGGAATGGAAGCAGGGCTGAAAATTCTGGAAAAGATCAAGCGGCAATGGGAACTGCCCATTCTCAGCGATGTGCACGAAAGCAGCGAAGTGCAGGCAGCTTCCCAAGTGTGTGATATCCTGCAGATACCAGCTTTTCTTTCCAGACAGACCTCGCTGATTACGGCTGCTGCAGCCACGGGGAAGATAGTAAATATC
>JAGOGT010000171.1 GCA_017996595.1 Candidatus Cloacimonadota bacterium | reverse complement strand
AGGTATATACTTACATCAAGCTGAAAGTAACTATCGAGGGCAATAAAAGCTATAACAGCACGGAAGCCACCGATCCAGCCACCGATCTGTTCCAGACCAAGCTGATCAATGCGCAGCAGGCCAAAAACTGGCGTTCCACCAAGCGTTACACGGTGAATTATGCTCCCTTTGCCCAAGGTCCCTGGTGGGTTCGTATCGAAACAAGTCAAGAAGGCATCTATCGCATTAATCCCTCCCAACTCAGCTTTCTGAATCTGGATGATCTCGATCCTGCCGAACTAAGGCTGTTCAGCACTTCGGGCAGAATCCTGGATGTGGATAGCGTGGGTGGCATCCCCAATGGTGCACAGTTTCGCGAAGTGCCGATTCAGGTGGTTGGCGGAGAGGATAATAGCTTCGATAGTGGAGATTACATTCTCTTCTACGGAAAATCGCGTGATTCCTGGGATTACAATTTGGATGTGCAAACCGATACCTACTTTGAAGACGTATATTTCAATCCCTATTCCCAGAATCAGGTGTTTTGGCTTAGTGCCGGCTCCGGTTTTGAAGGCTCGCCACTACGCATAGCCCCTGTTTACCCCGGCCCCGAGTATGCGGATCAGCTTGTCTCCACCCGCACCACTGTCCACGTGGAAAGCGAAGTGCAGCGTCGTGAGGATACTGGTTTCAATTGGTATAGCGCAGGGTTTTTTGGCAATACTACTGCCGATTACGACATCCAAATGAGCCTGGATGACGTGGATCCCAGCAAGCCACAGAAGCTTAGAATGGTTATGATCCAGGAACCATCCGGAAACACCACTACCCATCAGATCAGAGTGAGGATCAATGGCGGCGAACCGCTGGTAAATCCATTAAGCGGCTCCACAATCTTCACCTGGACGGGTAGCAGCTACAGCTATAATTTCAATCAGAACGTAAGCGGCTTTTTCAGCGGCCAGAATACGGTAAGAATCACCGTGCTCCGCAGTGGTTCGGACAATCTTTATTTCAATTGGCTGGAAGTAGATTATTACCAGTATCATACTGTGGTAAACGGCAAGAAAACGATAGACCACCCCCAGGCTGTGAATCCCGGCACAAATTACCGTTTTGATCTTGCCGGAAGCCTTGCCGGAGTTCAGATCTTCCGCGTGGACGACATCTACAGCGTGGAGGAGCTGCCGCTTCTGGGAAATTACTTTATATCCAATGGCAGTTCGCGTACCAGGTATCTGCTGATGCATCCCTCCCAGGCCAGTAGTCCCGCTCTGGTGCAGCTGGCAGAGCCTGAGGATCTGATCGGCGACAATTCTCAGAGGGACAATATCATCGTTACTCCCCCGGAATTTCTTAATCAGGCCCATGATCTGGCGGCTAAATATCAAAGCACTTACGGCTTGCGCAGCCGCGTGATCCTGCAAAATGACATCTTCAACCAATTCAATGGCGGCCATCCCGATCCCGCTGCAATCCGTCAGGCCATGCGCTATTTCTACCAGAATCTCAGTGCTCCCCGTATCAGTTCGCTTACCCTTTTGGGGATCGGCACCTTCGACTGGCGTAATTTTTCAAATCAAGCCGCGCCAAAGAACAAGATTATCACCTTCCAGATTGGCACCACCAGCACCGATGACTTCTATGGAATGCTGAATTCTGACCAATATCCGGAGCTGGCTATCGGCCGCTATCCCGTGAAAAACGAAGCAGAACTCGCCATCATGATCGATAAATTTACCAGCTACACCGCTGATCCCGAGCCCGGATGGTGGCGAAATTCCATGGTCTTTGTAGGTGATGATCTCAATAATGGCGACACCACCTATGAGTATTACCACACTCAGCAAACTCAGGAAGCGGCTGCTGTGCTCAATCCCAGCCTCCTGATCCAGAAGATTTTTGCCGTCGAATATGAATATGACGAGTTCCAAAATAAGCCGGCAGTGCGTAATGACATGTTTACGGCCATCAATGACGGTCGCCTGGTATGGTACTATGTGGGCCACGGCTCCTATGACAAGCTGGGTGCCGAGGATTTCCTGAATGGTGCCACGGACATGGGACGCTTTGCCAATAGCGATAAATTACCCTTCTTCTTTGCCTCGTCCTGCAGTGTGTCGCACTATGACAATTGGGGCTACGAAAGCCTGGGGCAGAAAGTAGTGCTGCTGGAAAATCGTGGCGCGATCGCATCTTATGCCGCCACCCGCATCAGCTTCCCCGGAAACAACCACGCCATGGCCATGCTGGTGCTGAAAAGCCTGGCCAATAACCGCAATTCCCTTGGCTATGCAATCATGGATGGGAAAATCAACTACACTGCCGGGAATAGCAATGATGCCGTATATATCCTCTTTGGCGATCCCGTAATCCGCGTAGTCCCTCCCCAGCGGGATAGCACCATGGCGGTTACATCTTCGGCGGGAGGCAATTTGCTTCATTCCCGCGATACGGCTTCTGTTTCGGGCAGCTTTATCCAGGGGCAGCTAAATGGCAGCGCCGAGCTGAAAGTTTTCGATACCAAAGCTTCCTATAGCCTGGGTCCCAATACCACTGTAAACCACCTGGGAAATCAGCTTTTCACCGGCAGTGCTTCCGTTAGCGCTTCTGCCTACTCCGCCGGTTTTGTGGTACCCGATGATGTTACCACCGGTCAAACCGGCATGGTGCTGTCCTACCTTTGGGATGATGCCAGCAAAAAGGACTATGTGAATTATCAGTATCCGCTCAGTCTCAGCGACGACGCTTCGGCCGTGGATAATCCCGATGCCCCGGTGATTCAGATCTATCTGGGCTCGGAGGATTTCTATTCCGGCGATACGGTTGGCACTTCCACCACGTTACTGGCAAATATAGCGGACGCCAATGGCATCAATATCACCGGCGCGGCAGGGCATAACATTCTGATGGTGCTGGATAATTCGCTGCAGCCTGTATCCATCACCGATTATTTCCGCTATGACCAGGATTCATATACTTCCGGCAGCCTCAGCTATCCACTGTCTGATCTCAGCGAGGGGCCGCATACAGTGCAGGTGATTGCCTTTGATAATTTTAACCGGCCTTCTGTAGCCAGCACCGATTTCGTAGCCCGAGCCCACGCGGGAGTGGCCATCGACCGGCTGCTGATGTATCCCAATCCCATGGCCAAAGGCGGGGAAATCACTTTCAGCCTTTCCATGGATGCCGAAGTGAATATCAATATCTTCACCATGCGGGGCCGGAAAATCAGAAATATCAAGGCCAGCGGCCGCAATGGCTTCAATAGTATCTTCTTCGATGGCAGAGACGACCGCGGCGATTTCCTGGCCAATAATACCTACTTCGTGAGGGTGGAAGCCAAGGCTGCAGACGGCAAAAAGACCGAACAAACCGAAAAATTAATCATCTTCAAGTAGGAGCAAAGAGTGCAACTTTACAATACCCAAACCCGGAAAAAAGAGGAATTTGTTCCCCAGGTGCCGGGGAAAATCAGCCTGTATGCCTGCGGACCCACGGTGTATAACTTCTTCCACATCGGCAATGCCCGCGCCTTCATCTTCTTTGATGTGGTGCGCCGCTATTTTGAATACACCGGCATGCAAGTGAATTACGTGCAAAATATCACCGATATCGACGACAAGATCATCGCTCAGGCCATCGAAGAGAAAATCAGTTTCTCGCAGGTAGCCGATAAATATGCCCACGCCTTTCTGGAAGATTGCGCCGCTTTGGGAATCAAAGCCCCGGATTATCAGCCCCGGGCTACGGACGTGATGGAAGATATCATTGCCTACATTGCCGCCCTGGTGGATAAGGGCTATGCCTACGAAGCCAATCAAGACGTGTATTTTGACACCACCAGCCTGCCCGGAT
>JAGOGT010000172.1 GCA_017996595.1 Candidatus Cloacimonadota bacterium | reverse complement strand
TGCTATAGCATCCTCAAAACGCGCAAATTTGCTTTTCAGGTGGGAGCGCTGCTCAGCTTTCTCTATGCCTTCCTGTATGTATTGCTGCGGCTTCAGGATAGCGCGCTCTTGGTGGGAAGTATCAGTCTCTTTGTGCTGCTCTCGGTGGCGATGTATATCATTCGCAATGTTAATTGGTACAATCAAGAGTAACAAGCACTTCCAGGAATGGAGTTCAAAGAGTCTAAACAACTTACACATCTAGAGCATCCTTAAGGGCTCTTTGGACTTCATGCCGTGCTTGGGAATCTGCTGTTTGTAGTCCAAAGCGCTATTGTACATATAGATAAACATACTGCTTGTCTTAGCGCTTTGTACTCCAATCAGCTCTTTACGCTTTAATTAATATTTGAATGTTGTACTCAGATTATCCCAGCCTGTATCAGATCATGCATATGCAGCATGCCCACGGGGTGAAGCATTGCATCCACCACGGGAATCATGGTGATCTTGTGGTTTTCCATGAGGTTCAGGGCATTTACTGCCAATTCCTCCGGGATTAGATACTTGGGATTTTGGGACATGCAGTCTTTGGCACTAAAGCCTAAGAGGGTATCGCCCTTACTGTGCAGCTGACGGCGCAAATCGCCATCGGTAATCATGCCACAGAGTTTGCCAGCATCATCCATCACGGCGGTGCATCCCAGTTTTTTGGAAGTCATCATCATGATAACTTCTTGCATGGGAGCATTATCGCTAACGACAGGTAGATCATCGTTCTGGTGCATAAGATCGCTTACTTTTAGCAGCAATTTACGCCCAATGCTACCTCCGGGATGAAAGCGGGCAAAATCCGTCAGCTGAAAATTGCGGCTGCGCATCAGGGCAATGGCCAAGGCGTCCCCCACTGCCAAAGCCACCGTGGTGGAAGAAGTGGGAACCAGACCCAAAGGCTCCAATTCCGTGGATACATGGCAATTAAGCACCACCTCGGCATTTTGAGCTAGCTGCGAATCAAGATTGCCGGTAAGCGCGATAAGCGGCACCTGCAGAAACTTCACAAAGGGAATAAGCGCGATAATTTCCTGCGTGTTACCGCTATTGGACACAGCCACCACCACATCTTCTTTGCTGATCATGCCCAGGTCGCCATGGATGCCTTCTGCGGCATGTAAAAATATCGAAGTGGTACCCGTACTGGCCAGGGTGGCGCTGATCTTGCGGGCAATGATCCCCGTCTTCCCCATACCGGTAACCACGATCTTCCCCTGGCAAGCAGAAAGCAGCTCAAAGGCCTTCTCCACGCTGGCGGCATCAAGATTTCGGGAAGCCTCCAGGATGGCAGAGGCTTCCTTATTCAATTCATCTATAACTATTTCAAATACGTTCATTAATGGCTCTGAATGGTGGCAATGGCCGTTTCAAGATCCATCGCCCCGAGGTCGCCTTTGGTATGCTGGCGCAGGGTAAGCTGGCCTTTCTCCACTTCATTCTTGCCGATAATGGCCATAAAGGGAATCTTTTTCAGCTCTGCTTCGCGGATTTTATAGCCCATCTTCTCGCTGCGAGGATCGAGTTCGCAGCGTAAACCGGCGGCTAAAAGCTGTGCTTCCACCTGCCTGGCGTAGTCTAACTGGGCGTCAGTGATGGGAATCAGCATCACTTGCACGGGTGCTAACCACAATGGCAGATTTCCTGCATGATACTCCAGCAGTGTGGCAAAGAAACGTTCCACCGAGCCTAAAACCGCCCGGTGAATCATATAGGGACGATGCGGAGTATTATCCGAGCCTATATATTGCATGTCAAAGCGTTCCGGCAGATTGAAGTCAAATTGGATGGTGGTGCATTGCCAGGCGCGGCCAATGGCGTCCTTGATCTTGATATCGATCTTGGGGCCATAGAAAGCGCCGCCACCCTCATCCACGCTGTAATCCAGATTCAGCTTCTTCAGCGAGGCGGCAAGGCTGGCCGTGGCCTTATCCCAATCTTCCTTTTGGCCCACACTTCCTTCCGGCTGTGTGGAGAGATAGATCATAAATTCCTTGAATCCGAAGTGTTTCAGCATATCCAGCGAGAATACAATCAGTTTTTCCACTTCGCTATCCATCTGCTCCGGGGTGCAAATGATGTGCGCATCATCTTGAGTGAAGCCACGCACACGCATCAAACCGTGCAATACGCCGCTGCGTTCATAGCGGTAAACGGTGCCCAATTCGGCCAGGCGGATCGGCAATTCGCGATAGCTATGGCGATTGGCATTATAGATGCTGATGTGGAAGGGGCAGTTCATGGGTTTTATATAGTAATCCTGGCCTTCCACGTCCATTCCGGAATACATGTTTTCTTTATAGAAACCCAGGTGGCCGCTGGTCTGCCAAAGGTTACTGCGTCCCACATGCGGGCTGTAAACCAATTTGTAGCCATTCTTAAAATGCATATCCTTCCAAAAGGTTTCGATCTGATGGCGGATCATTGCCCCATTGGGATGCCACAAAACCAGCCCGGGGCCAACTTCCTCACTAATCGAAAAGAGATCGAGATCGCGTCCCAACTTGCGGTGATCGCGCTTGGCAGCTTCTTCCAAAAAGGCCAGATACTCGTTCAATTCTTTATTGGAAGGGAAGCTGATGCCATAGATACGCTTCAGCATTTTATTCTTTTCATCGCCGCGCCAATATGCCCCTGAACTTTTAAGAAGCTTGATGGCCTTGATCTGCCCTGTATTTTGCAGATGGGGTCCACGGCACAAATCGATGAAATCACCCTGGCGGTAACTGCTAATGATCTCCCCTTCGGGAATGGCTTCCAATAGCTCCAGCTTATAGCTTTCGTCCATATCGCCAAAAAGCTTCATGGCTTCGGCTTTGCTAAGCTCGGTGCGGGTGTAGGGCAACGCCGCAGCGCTTAGTTCCTGCATTCTGGCTTCTATTTGGCGTAGTTCTTCTTCGCTGAAGTTCTCATCGCGGTCAAAATCGTAATAAAATCCCTGCTCAATGGCGGGGCCAATGGTAACTTTAACCTTGGGAAAGAGCTGCTTCACGGCCTGCGCCATTAAGTGAGCGGTGCTATGCCAATATAGTTCCCTGCCAATTTCGCTTTTAAAAGTATGCAAAACCAGGCTGCTATCGCTATCTATAGTATGGTTCATATCCACTAGTTTATCATTCACTTGCGCGCACAGGGAGGCCTCTGCCAGGCGCGGACTGATGTCGTTGGCCACTTGCAGAGCGGTAATCGGTGCTGCATATTCCCTGATGCTTTGGTCAGGCAGGCTTATCTTAATCATATTATCTCCAATATGTTCGGTTACATTTTGCTTTTCAGGTCTTGTTTTACAATCAAAGGATTTTGTCAAGCAGGACATCAAGCTGCGCTTTTCAGCATTCTCAGCGAATTGAGAATTACTAAAAGCGTAACCCCCACATCCGCAATAATCGCTTCCCACAGTCCGCTGATTCCAGCTAAACCCAGAGCCATTACCATTACTTTTATCCCCAGTGCCAGAAAGATATTTTGCCATACCAGGATATTGGTTCTGCGAGAGATCTCAAAGGCTGCGCTAAGCTGCTCGGGCCGGTCGTTCAAGAGCACAATATCCGCGGTTTCGATGGAAGCCTGAGCTCCGATTTTCCCCATGGCAATGCCGATATCCGCGCGGGCCAGAACCGGCGAATCGTTCAGCCCATCCCCGCAATAGGCAAGCAACCCCTTTTGCTTCGCCATCAAGGCTTCCAGCTTCCCAAGCTTCTGTTCCGGGAGCAATTCTGCATAAAAACTATTCAACTCCAGGTGCTTGGCCACAAGCTCCGCCTTTGCCTTTTTATCTCCGGAAAGCATGCTGAGATGTTTCACTCC
>JAGOGT010000170.1 GCA_017996595.1 Candidatus Cloacimonadota bacterium | reverse complement strand
CAGCAGATTATAGCGTTGCCGCGCCGAAGCAGAACGGCTGTAGCTTTGGGGACTGTATTTAATGGGATTGGTGAGGATGCTGATCAGCTTCATGCTTTGGCTTCGCGATAGCCTGCTGCAGCCTTTTCCGTAGTAATGCCGCGAGGCGGTATCGATACCGTAAATCCCTTTTCCCCATTCCACATAGTTAAAATACAGCTCCAGCATCCTTTTCTTGCTCATGCACACTTCCATGATCACCGTTACCTGAACTTCCAGATACTTGCGCAAGTAGTTCCGATCGGTGGTCAAAAACAGGCTGCGAGCCAGTTGATTGCTCAGGGTGCTGGCACCGAAGCGGATCTTTCCCGCTTTCTGGTTGCGTTCATAAGCTTCCCGCACCATCTTCCATTCAAAGCCGAAATGCTTGTAGAAATTACCGTCTTCGATGGCTACCAGCATGCGTTGTGTGCTATTCGGGATTTTTTCCAGATTCACATAGTAGCGCTTCTTGATCGGGTAGCCCCGAATCAGGTAACGCTGCAGCATCAACGGCGTGATGGGGGGATTGATGACATTGTAGAGCAAGCACAGAAAGGCCACGACGCCCCAGAACCAAAGATGAATTCTCACGATGGTTCTAAAGATACGATAGCCAAGCGAATGCCGGCGCTTCATGAAAAAGAAAAAGCCCGGTAAAGGGCTTTAAAAAGAACTAAGCTTTGCTTTTATTGAGTGCTTCTGCCAACCGGGCTTTGCGGCGGGATGCGGTGCGGCTGTGGATCACTCCCTTCTTGGCGGCCTTATCCAATTGCGAATAGAGCTGGGAAAGCTTCTTTTCCTTATCTTCCACGGTAGCCTGGCTGCTCATCTCTTTGGTGAGAGTTCTAATCGTACGCTTGATGTAATTGTTACGGGCGGCTCTTTTTTTGTCCGTCTTCATCCGTTTCATGGGTGATTTGTGTTGGGGCATCTTATCCTCTTATCTGTAGATTTTGTTAATTACTTATACCAAACTAAATTGAAGGCACTTCTTGTCAAGCACAATCTTGCGTGGTGACAACAAATAACCCAGGTCAGGAAGATTGTGCTTGACATCATGCGGCTCCCGGGAAGCATTATGATCATCTGATTTGCACTTGGAGTAGATATGGAACAACGTCCCCTCATCGGTATCAGTACCAATTACATGAAACTGGGCAGCTACATGCAGTTTCACATCCGGGATAAATATGTGAATGCCCTCTATGACCACGGAGCGCTGCCTCTGCTGATCCCCAGTATCGCGGATAAAACTCTGCTGAACCAATATCTGGAGATGGTGCAAGCGGTGATCATCATTGGTGGCATGGATTACCCTCCCGAACTTTATGGCGAACAAACACATCCCAAAACAGAGCCCATGGAGATGCAGCGCGCCTTGTCCGATATGTATCTGGTGGAGCTTTGCCTGCAAATGCAGAAACCGCTTTTGGGCATCTGCGCCGGTATGCAGCTTATCAATATCTTTTTTGGCGGCAAGCTGATTCAGCATCTGGACAATCTGGAGATGCACCATGGCGAAAAAGAGCATGAGATAAGGATATCCGGGGGACGCTGGCTGAAGCCGATCCTGGGCTGGGATAGCTGCATAGTGAATTCCAATCACCATCAGGGAATCGATCCTCAGCATCTGGGGAAGGGGCTTAGTCCTGTGGCTTTTTCACCCGATGGCGGCATTGAAGCCCTGGAATACGAAGCGGACAGCATGATTCTGGGCATCCAGTGGCATCCGGAACGCATGCGTGATCTGGAGCACCGCAAAAGCATCTTTGAGTATCTTTGCAGGCTATCAGACAATAGATCTTAAGCCTTGTATGCCAATATAATAGATAGATAATTCCAAAGTTGCTCACCATGCGATGACCATGTGACGCCCGTGTATTTGCCCGGTGATCACCTGGGCATCTCCTGGAAAAGCATAATGCACAGGCTATTTGTGGAAAAATGGGGAGATGGTCAGCCAGGATTACAGCAGCTTAAGTAGTTCTTTGGCTTGCACTTGGGAGCTAAGAAAAGCGATGTTACCCTCACTGCGAAGGATTTTTCCTTGTTTCCAGGCTTGGTAATGCTCCAAGATCATTGCCAGCACTTGCTCTTTGTTTTGCACCACGCTGCCGCTTTTAGTTTTGTTGATCAGTTCTTCCGCTTCACCCCCCGGAGTGGCCAAACATAGAATGGGAGTACGGGAAGCGATGTATTCAAAAAGCTTGGTAGTTAGCATGCCTTCGTTACCTTCAAAGGTATTGATGAATAGCACCAGCAGTTCTGCATTCACCAGTTCCCCCAAGGCCTGCTGGTGGGGAAGATAGGGCAGCCTGATGATATTTGCGGATGTTCCCGGAAAGCTGCTGCTACCAATCGCATAGAATTTGATCCCGGGGTTTGCTTCAAGCTCCGTAAGTGATTCCAGTAAAGGTCGGGAATCCTGCCCCGCGGTTAGCTGACCAACGAATTTGATCCTGAAGCTATCAGCTCTTGCATAACTAAGGTCTTTGAAATCATCGGCATCAAAGCCATTGTAGAGAACGGCTTTTTTGCCATTGGGAAGCGCAGCGGCAATGCTGTGGCTAACGATGAGGTTCAGATCGGCATTCTGTATTACTTTGCGTTCCAGATATTTATGCAGCTTCAGCGTTAGGGGTAACGGGGGATTGAGCTTCAAATAATAGATCTGGGACATGGGATCGCGCCAATCGGCAAGCCACTTGATCTTTAAGCGTTGCTTCAGCTTCAGCCCGATCAGATGCGTGGAGTGGGGTGGACCGGTAGTGATAAGCCAATCATATTTATCTTTTTGCAGTTCAAGGCGTGCCAGCCTGTATGCCGAGGGGTTCCAGCCCATGCGCATATCGGGTACCACCAGATTCAGGCGCAGCCAATATAGAATTCGCTTAATGAGGGGATCACTTTTGGAGCTTTGCAGGCTGCCATAGGGGAGCTCTTGTTGACCGGTAGCCTTCCATAGTCTTCCAAAGCGGATCGGTTTACTGCGCAGAACTTTAACTCGTGTAGGCACCTGGGCGCTAAGGCTTTCATCTATATGGGGATAATCGCCATCTTTGGTGGTGATAACGGTGATCCTTACGCCCTGGCTATCCAATGCCTTTATCAGCCTTAGCCAGCGCTGCACTCCGGCTCCCCCGCAGGGAGGGAAATAATAGGTGATAAGCAGTAACTTCATAGGGCGGTAAAGAGCTTTGCCAAAGCTTCCCAGCTATAGTTATGAATGTAGTTTCTTATATCGGCTGTCATATCAGGTTTATTTATCAAGTGTTTGATTACTATATTAGCTAAGGCAACAGGATCATCGGGCGGAACCAGATAACCGGTTTTGCCCTCTACTACATATTCACCCAAACCGCCCACATCGCTGGCCAATACGGGAACTCCATATTGATAGGCAGTGGCGATCACACCGCTTTGAGAGGCGCTTTTATAGGGAAGGATGCAGAGCGCTGCCTTATGGAACAGATGGGGTATTGCTTCCGCTTTAACATAGCTAAAATCTGCTATTACCCTGGTTTTGATCCCCAAATCGGCGATCAGCTTCCGGTAAATGCTCTCATCGCCATATACCTCTCCGGCAATATGCAGGGTCGTATCCGGCAGTTCTTGCAAAATCAGCGGCATGGCTTTCAACAGCACATCCAGGCCCTTGTAGGCTTTGATGAGCCCAAAGAACAGCAATTCCCTGCGCTCAGCTTGATCCGGGGTGGGTTCACTAAACTCTTCTATGGGATGAAACCCTTCTATGGCCTTGTGCTTCATAGCCTTAGAGCTATCCAGGAGCAATTCCATGTAGGTGGCACGGCTTAGCAC
>JAGOGT010000169.1 GCA_017996595.1 Candidatus Cloacimonadota bacterium | reverse complement strand
TCGCGGCGCAGGCCTTTCTTCAGCATTTCCAGCAATTCAGCCTTGTATTTCTCATCCACCATATCGATGAAGTCGATGATGATCACTCCGGAGAGGTCACGCAGCCTGATCTGTCTGGCTGCTTCTGCTGCCGCTTCCAGATTGGTTTTGCGCACAGTTTCATCGTAATGGGTTTTGCCGGTGAAACTGCCGGTATTTACATCGATGGCTACCAGGGCTTCGGTTTGCTCCACCTTCATGTTTCCCCCACTGGGAAGATAGATGCGGCTGTGGAGGGTGGTTTCGATCTTTTTCTCGATAGACCAGGCGTCAAAGATGGGCGAATCTTCCTTATAAATTTCCACATTGGGAACCAATTCCGGCGAAGTGTCCTCCAGCATGGAGATAATATTGCGGGCAAAGGCTTTGTCATCGATCACCAGGCGATCCACGTGGTCACCAAAGAGATCCCGGATCAGGTAATTTTCCAGGGCGTTTTCTTCGAATACGCAGACCGGGGGCTTGGCATATTTCAATTGCTTTTCAATGAGACGCCAGGTTTTGGCCAGGGCCTTGTATTCGTTGCGGAATTCGTCCTCTTCGCAGCCTTCCGCTTCGGTGCGGACGATGAGGCCATAATCGGGATCTTTGAGGCTGGATAGGATGTTGCGGATGCGGGTGCGCTCTCCCTGCGAGTAGATTTTGCGGGAAATGGCGATTTTGCTTTTATTGGGGAATAGCACCAGGTACTTTCCGGGGATGGAGATTTGACCGGTGAGGCGTGCACCTTTGGAGCCGATGGGGCCTTTGTGCACCTGCACCACGATCTCCTGACCGGGCTTTAGCAGCTTGCCGATTTGGGAACTATCGGCAGGATTAACTTTGGGGCGGGGTTTGTCATTTTCATAAACGTCCAGGAAGTCCATCACGATGTCGCTATAATGCAAAAACGCGGTGCGTTCCAGGCCAATCTCGATGAAGGCAGCACCCATTCCGGGCAGCACGTCCTTAACGGTGCCCTTGTAGATGTTCCCCACGGGATTCTGCTGGTCGCGGCGTTCCACAAAAAGCTCCACCAGACGGTTGTCTTCCAGCACTGCCACCCGCTTTTCCAGGGGGTGAACGTTTACAATGATCTCGGTATTAAAATTGTCTTTCTTCATAATCCTCAAATTTGTGTGGCATCAGATAATGCCATTCATAGGCCGCGGGAAGGTTTTGGAGTTCTTTTTCCAAAGCCTGGGCGGGGTCAAAATTAAAATTCAGCAGTTGCCGCATCTGGAATAGCTCGGAATCCTGCAGCAGGCTGAAGAAACTAACCTTTTCGGGGAAGTTTGCCACGCTGTAGGTTTTCAGATTCACCAAGTCGGCTGCTTTGGCAATGGCTGCCTGCAGATCGCCAATTTCGTCTATCAAACGGTTGTTTTTGGCATCTTCGGCGCTGAATACACGTCCTTCGGCTACAGAATCCAGATAAGCGGCTTCAAACTTGCGGGCGGTCATTACTCTGTTTTTAAATTCGGTGTAAGTGCCTTCGGAGCTTTCCTTGAGGGATTGCAGCAGGGCAGGATCGTACTTTTCAAACATGTTAAAGGCTCCGGCATATTTACCAAAGCGCAGGGTTTGGGAATTCAGCCCCAGTTTCTTGCCCAGGCCTTCCGTTTCGGGGATCATCATGATAACGCCAATGGAGCCGGTAATCGCAGCATTATCAGCCATCATGTAATCGCCCGCACAGCTGATGTAATATCCACCCGAAGCGGCCATTCCGCCCATCGACACTACTATCGGATAGTCCTTTTTCAGCTTGATGAGCTGCTGATAGATCTTTTCTGATTCCAGGGCAGATCCACCGGGACTATTAATGCGCAGTACGATGGCTTTAACCGCTTTGTCCTCGCGAATGTCTTCGATAATCCGTTCCACTTTGGCAGAATTGATGGTGGCTTGATCGCTGAATTGATTACCGGTATTGGCCGTGATCTCGCCGCTGAGATACACCACGGCCACTTTATCTTTCTGTATCTTGGGCGCTTCAGCTTTGTAAGCGGAAATCTTCAGCAGTTGCTCGTCCGTGATATTCAGTTTGGCCAGCATATCAAGGCGGGACATGGGAAAATCGATGAGCCCCCAGGTTTTGGCAGAGGCAGCGGAAAGGAAGAAATCAGGACGCTGTTCAAAGAGTTCGCTAACCTTTTCGGGGCTGAGCTTACGGCGTGTAGCAATAAGATTCTTCAGAATGGCATAGCGATCGGAAAGCACTGCTTCCAGGTTCTTTTTGGTGCCTTCGCTGAGGGCATTTTGCGAGTATGGCTCGCCGGCACCCTTGAATTCGCCGATCTGCATCACGTGCATTTTGATGCCCAGCTTGGCAAAAAGATCTTTGTAGAACAGCACATTGGCCGATATGCCTTCCAGCAGCAAGCCAGCCGAAGCTGATGGCTCCAGGTAGATATCCTTGGCATAGGTAGCCAGCAGATAATCACCCTGTCCCATCATTTCTCCATAGGCTACCATGGGTTTGCCGGACTTCTTGAATTCTTCCAGGGCCTTACCGATTTCGCCCAGAGCCGGCATATTCACCTGAATGTAATGCGGTTCGATCAGCAGACCTTTGATGCGGCTATCGGTGGCTGCGGCTCTGATCTTGCGGGCCATATCTTCAGCGCTATTCATGCTGGAGCCGAACCACTTCATGGGCATAATCTCGCTATAATCGGAGATCATGGCCATGGGATTTACGTGCAACCAGGCATCGGATGGCACCTTAGCAGTAACTCCCATGGTATTGCGGGTGCTAAAAAAACCAATGAAAAAAGCGATGATCAGGAAAATGGGAAAGGCAATGCAGCCAATGAGAATGGTCTTGTTTTTACTCATAATAATAAACTCCTTTGGATCAAACACACAGTTTAAAGCCCCGGTAAAAAATTGGTGGCGGAGATGTAGGGATTCGAACCCTAGATACGCTCACACGTATACACGATTTCCAATCGTGCTCCTTCAGCCAGCTCGGACACATCTCCGCGTAACTGGAAGTCAATTTCTGAGAGGGCAGCTTTCTGTCAAACATAAATTAGTGCCGGAAATGACGAATCCCAGTAAAAACCATGGCCAGGCCCAGTTCGTTGCATGCGGCAATGCACTCTTCGTCGCCTTTGGAGCCACCGGGTTGGATGATAGCGCTGATCCCATGGGCAGCAGCTTCATCGATAGTATCCCGAAAGGGAATAAAGCCATCGGAAGCCAGAATGGCACCCTTCAGGCTATGGCCATATTTTTCTGCCCGCCAGGTAGCAATAAAGCAAGAATCCACGCGGGAAGTCTGCCCACTGCCCATGCCTAAAATTCTATCTTCCACAGCCAGCACAATGGCATTGGATTTCAGGATGGACACCGCTTTGTAGCCATATTCCAGAGCTTTCATTTCTAAGCCGCTTGGTTTACGGTTGCTTACTACCTGCCACTTTGCGGTATCGTCATTAATGCTGTCCCATTCCTGCGCCAGATATGCTCCCTGGATGGTTTTTAGCTCCAAGGGGGGATGCATCTGCATATTTGCCTGGGGGTCGTAGCTTATCAAACGGCGGTTTTTCTTTTTGTAGAGCAATTCCAGGGCAGCCGTAGAATAATCCGGGGCGATCACCAGTTCTGTGAAGATATGATTGATCTTAAGGGCTGCTTCCAGATCCAGGGCTCTATTCACCACCACGATCCCGCCATAAGGCGATCCGGTATCCGTGGCAAAGGCTTTCTGATAGGCTTCGGCGAGGGTTTCGCCGCTGCCGATACCACAGGGATTGGTATGCTTGATGATGATCACTGTAGGCTCGCTGTAGAGGCGGATGGAGCGCAAAGCAGCATCCAGATCAAGCAGATTGTTAAAGGACATTTGCAT
>JAGOGT010000168.1 GCA_017996595.1 Candidatus Cloacimonadota bacterium | reverse complement strand
CGGATAACTATGGTTTGGCCTTTCTTTACCTTGTCCCCTTCGGCTACGGGGATGGAAACGATCACTCCGGGGATGGGAGCACGCACTTCGCCGCTGCCAACGTCCACGCCGCTCTTAAATGAGGGAGCCAAAGGTACGGCCTTATCCTGTGCGGAAAGCTTCGGAATGCTTTGCAGCACATCATCATCGATCTGGACAACATATTCGGTGCCATTCACGTTTATCTTGGCATGGGTTTGGCTGTATTCCACGATCCTGGCATTGTATTTCTGATTATTTATCGTAAGTTTATAGGTTTTCATGCTTTATTTCCTCGTAATCGTCATTTCACGGTTTGGCATCCGCAGGAAGGCACTGGCACGCCATTGATTGGTGGGAGTTCTGCGGAAGGTTAAGGCCAGCTTGCGTTTATCTTCGATAGATTGCTTGTGGAGATGCAGAGCAGCAATCAGGGCTACAATGATGTCCTGATTCAGAGTGGCGGAGGCTGCAGTTACCTTTCCTCCGGGGCTCAGCTTCAAATCTGCGGCTTTGGGTTTGGCTTCGCGATTCAGATGCTTCAGTTGCCCCACGATGATGCTGGTGATGAGCAGCGCTAAAAATACGATTCCCATGCCCACCGCAGTGATGCTAAAGCCATAAGCAATAGTATGATCCCCGAATTCATCGGCCACTTTCTGCACCTGTTCCGGACTGAAATCCAGCGCTTGCAGAGAGCGATTATCGAATTTACGGGAATTGGGATCGGGCAATTCGAGCATTTGCTTCAGCTTTTTGATCGGTATATGCAGCGAGTTGCTCACCTCGCTCAGCGTGGATTGCTCCGTGAAACCATAGATGCTGTATTGCTGTGCCAGAAGGGCTCTATAGGGAGTAATCCCCAGCTTTCGGAGCGTCATATTATCGATCTGGCGGTTATCGGCTTCGAAACCCAGATAGCTTTTCCACCTTGCCAGGTCTTTAATCTCCAGCTTCTCTGCCACTTCGCTGATTTTATTGCTGTCCCGGAAACCGTATTCCGATACGATCTCCTGTTCCCGCACTGCCAGAGTGCTATCGGCAATACCGCTACCCTGGGGAAGGGTAGCTGCGGCCTGGGCAAAGGCCAGATGCGTAGCCAAAGCAATCAGGAGGCCTAAAAGTATTCTTAATCTCATGTTCTCCACCATTCTACAGCGGCATGTTGCCATGCTTGCGAGCCGGAATACTGTCCCTTTTATTGGCCAGCATTTCCAGAGCGCGCACCAGACGGAAACGGGTTTGCGCAGGCTCCAGAATGTCATCCACATAGCCCTTTTCTGCAGCAGCATAGGGATTGGCGAATTTATCGCGATACTCTTCCTCTTTGGCTTTCAGCGCTGCTTTGGGATCGCTTGTGGCCATCGCTTCCTTGCGGAATATCACTTCCACTGCACCCTTGGGACCCATCACGGCAATTTCGGCGCTGGGCCAGGCATAAACCAGATCGGCACGCATGTGGCGGCTATTCATCACGCAATACGCTCCGCCATAGGCCTTGCGCAAGATCACCGTGATCTTCGGCACTGTGGCTTCGGCAAAGGCATAGAGCAGCTTAGCTCCCTGACGGATGATGCCCTGATGTTCCTGTGAAGTTCCGGGTAAAAATCCGGGAACATCTTCCAGCACCACCAGCGGGATATTGAAAGCGTCGCAGAAGCGTACGAAACGCGCGGCTTTGATGCTGGCATCAATATCCAGAACTCCGGCCAGAACCTTGGGCTGATTGGCCACGATGCCAATGCTGTGTCCCGCCATGCGTGCAAAACCCACCACGATATTCTGAGCGAAGTTGCTCATCACCTGCAAAAATTCCCCGTCATCCACGATGGGATGGATGATATCCAGGATGTCATAGGGCTTGTTAGGATTGTCCGGAATAGCGTCATTCAGCTCTTCGCAAAGCCTGTTCACCGGATCGGAAGTGGGAATGTAGGGCGGATCCTCCAGATTATTGGAAGGCAGATAGCTGAAGAGCAGTTTGATCAGCATCAGCGTTTCTTCCTCGGAATTGGTGATGAAATGGGATACTCCGCTCTTGCTGGAATGAATCGCCGCACCGCCAAGATCTTCGATGGACACGGTTTCATTCAGCACCGTCTTCACCACCTTGGGCCCGGTTACGAACATATAGCTATTGTTCTTTTCCATGATGATAAAATCTGTAATGGCAGGCGAATAAACCGCTCCACCGGCACAAGGCCCCAGTATTGCGGAAATCTGGGGTATAACCCCGCTGGCCATCACGTTGCGCCAAAAGATCTCCGCATAGCCTGCCAAAGCGTCCACGCCCTCTTGAATGCGTGCTCCGCCGGAATCGTTCAGTCCGATCAGCGGGCAGCCATTTTTTATCGCCATGTCCATCACCTTGCAAATCTTCTCCGCATAGGTTATGGATAACGAACCGCCAAAAATAGTGAAATCCTGAGCAAAGATATACACCGGACGCTCATTGATCGTAGCGCTGCCGGTAACCACCCCATCTCCCGGATGAATGAATTTATCCATCCCGAAATTGGTATTGCGGTGCACCACGAACATATCGAACTCTTCGAAACTATCCGGATCCACCAGCAAAGCGATTCGCTCGCGAGCAGTTAGCTTACCCTTGGCATGCTGTTCTTCGATGCGTTTTTCCCCTCCGCCGAGCAGCGCTTCATCACGCCTCTGCTTCAGCTTGTCGAGTGGCTTTTTGTTCTCCATCGTCTTTTCTTCCTTTATCTTATGATTTTTTAAACAAATTCAGCTATTGTCATTTTCTGGAGGGCGCTTTTTTAGTAAAGGGAAAAGTTTGCGGGTGGGGAGGGATGGCTTGTTGTATCGCATGCCGTTGCGATGTAAGTGCCAAAGTACCAAAGTTGGGGTTGTATCGCACGCCGTTGCGATGTAAGTGCCAAAGTTGCTATCTAAAATACCTTCCCGATGAGGCTACTTCATCTTTTTCCTCTGCTCAATCTGCTGGAAAACCATGAAATATTGTACTTATCATTTCTTTCATTCTTCATTTTTCATTCTTCATTTTTCATTCTTCATTACCATGCGCTGCCCATGTGATCCCCGGGCAATCGCATGGGCATCACATGGGCAGCGCCTGGGCAGTGAAAGTGAAGATATTGAAGGGAAAGTAGTTTGCATGCCAGGCTGGTTCGCCGGTTATGCTCAGGGCTTGTCATCATGAAAAAAGGGCGGTACAGTGACCGCCCGTGCTTTATGGAAAGGAGTTTGAGGGCTAGAAAGTCCCTACTTTTTCGGGGATAATCAATGTGGCTTCGGTGGCTTTCACCACGTCGCCCACGCTGACTCCTTCGGCTACTTCGAGGAGTTTGAGGCCTTCGGGACTATGTTCGATCACTGCCAGATCGGTGATAATGAGATTCACCTTGTTCCTGGCGGTAAGAGGTAAATTGCATTGTTTCAAGATTTTGGGATTGCCATACTTATCGGTGTGTTCCATGGCCACGATCACTTTTTTGGCACCTGTAACCAGATCCATGGCGCCTCCCATGCCGGGAACCATCTTGCCGGGGATCATCCAATTGGCCAGATTGCCGTCCTGATCCACCTGCAAGGCGCCCAGCACCGTGATATCCACGTGTCCGCCGCGAATGATGGCAAAGCTGGTGGCGCTATCGAAATAGCAGGCTCCGGGCAGTTCGCTTACATAGCCGCCGCCGGCATTGATGAGGTCTTTATCTTCCTTTCCCTCTTCCGGCTTGGGGCCAGCGCCCAGCATGCCATTTTCGGATTGAAAGATCACGTGCACTCCCTCCGGAATGTGATTCACAGCTTCGGTAGGCAGGCCGATTCCCAGATTTACGTAGTCGCCGTCCTTCATTTCTTTGGCGATGCGGGCACCGATGAAAGCT
>JAGOGT010000167.1 GCA_017996595.1 Candidatus Cloacimonadota bacterium | reverse complement strand
CGAGGGAGTGGATTGCCAATGGGGATGATAGATGGGGCTGATAACGGCTATCTTCAGCTTGGGCAGGGCTTGTCTCACCCGGGAAACCGTGCCCAGGAATGCGCGGCTATGAAAATCGCCATTAAAATGAATCACTCTGGCTTTGCCCTTGGGCTTCGGTTTTATCGCCATCACAATGCTCTCGGCCATGGTGTCATCTTTCAGGCATTGGGCCAAATACATCAGTTCCAGGGCGTCGTTTCCGCCCATCATGCCATGACCTTCGCTGCCGTTGCCCATCATCGTGGCCAGGAAGGCCTTTTTATATTCATCATCCGGAGCGGTGATCTCTTTGGAAATCCAATCCAGTTCATGCTCATCCAGTTCCTCGCGGAAGCTTAGTCCCTGCCTGGCAAGTTTGCCTGCATAGCGGCGGGGGACATTGGCTGCCAGGGCCTTTAGCTTATTTGCTTTGGCATATTCGATGAGGGGCTTGTAATCAGGATCATAATTGCCCCAGGGACGGCTTCCAGCCAGAAAGTCCGCTTCGGATATTTCCCCGGCCAGATAGGCATCCAGCAGATCCTGAACGTCGCGTTCGAACATCTCGAAGGATAGTATCAGTTCCTTTTTATCCTGGATGAGGGGCAGCAGCTCTTTTTGCATGTGGTGCAAAGTGCTGTTATCATGAAATTCTCCGAAGAAGATCAAATCATACTTTTTCAGCTCTTTGGCCATCTGCTGAAGGCTGATGGTCTTGCTTCCCGCAGCTTTCACGATGCGGTAATCCTGAGCGTAAACCAGCGTTACGCCCAATAGCAACAATAGCATAACCAGACACTGTTTCATATTTTTCCTTTGTCCTTTTGAATATAATTTAAGCGGGATGTGCGGATATAGCCATCCATAATTTCCAACACCGGTTCCCAATTCTCTTCCGGGATGGCCAGATCGAAGCTAACTTGTTCTAAGTAAGCAACCTTGCTGATAATGGCCTCCCACTCTTCAGCTTTGTGTTTTAAAGCTTCAAAGCTGGGATAATCGCATGTTACGCTAAGGTGTTTCCAGATTCTTAGCTCTTGCAGTTCCGATGCTGCGATCACCGTGGCTACCGCTTCGCCATAAGCTTCGATGAGGCCTTTCACGCCCAGCTTGATTCCTCCAAAGTAACGGGTTACCACGGCCAGGATATTGGTCAGGTCATTTCTCAGCAATTCGTTCAGAATAGGCTTTCCTGCCGTACCGGAAGGCTCTCCGGCATCGGCGTAGTAAGTGGTTTCCTGCTTCGCTCCCAGCACGTAGGCATAGCAATTATGCGTGGCATCGGCATAGAGGTGATGATGTTCCAGCAGGAGATTCTTGATCTCGGCTGCATCCTGCACGGGATAGACTGTAGCAATAAAGCGTGAACGCTGGATCTTGATTTCCGCCTGATACTTTTGGGATATCGTCTTGGTCATCATTTCACCTTGGGCAGGTCTGTCCAGCGGGTAGTGTAATGCGGCGATAAACGCTTGCGAAGCATCTGCCACTCTTTATCAATCCCGCTGCTGGCATAAAAGATGGTATCCTGTCCCATGCTGCGATTGATCTTATCCACCGCTTCCATGAGGTTTTTGCGCCGGTCGTCCAGGTAATTGGTCTCGATGAAGTTCAGCGGTACGTCCTCTTCCCGGATGATATCGGCAAACATCACTCCCGCTTTCTTGTATTCAAAGCCCGGCAGGTAAAGCTCATCCAGCAGTTGCAAAGCCTTGCGGATCAGCTCCGGAGTGTAGGCCGAAGGCGGAAACAGCGTAGTGGCCAGCGAATTACTATATTGTGGCCCTTCCTTGAAGCGATTGGTAGACAAGAACACTAGCAAATGCCCTGCCACACTTTTTTGCTTGCGTAGTTTTTCTGAAGCGCGGGTGATGTAATTGGACACCGCCTCCTGTAGCTCAGATAGCTCCGAAACCTGTTTGCCAAAGGAACGGGAGCTAACGATGCTCTTTTTGGCTACGGGAGCGTCGTCCATTTCAATGCAGGCATAGCCTTTCAGTTCCAGCACAGTTTTGTGCCCGATGCTGGTCATATAGTGATCCACGAACTTTTCGGAAGCATCGCGAAGCTGCAATGCCGTTTCTATTTTGTTTTGCCTTAGGAACTTATCATATTGCCTGCCAATTCCCCAGATTTCGCCAACCGGAGTGCGTGCCAGAGCCTTAGCGATGCGTTCATCATCCAGCAGCGCCAGCGAACCCTTGAAGGCCGCGATCTTCTTGGCGTGGTGATTGGCCACCTTGGCCAGGGTCTTGGTTTTGGATATGCCTACCGATACGGGAATGCCTGTCCATTTCTCCACGGTGCGTTTAATCCTGCGTCCAAATTCTTCCAGATCACGCGTCCGGAAGCCATTCAGGCCGAGGAAAGCCTCATCGATGCTATAGATCTCCAGATCGGGGGTAAACATCGCCAGCACTTCCATCACGCGGGCACTCATGTCGCCATAAAGTGAATAGTTCGAGGATAATAGCGTTCCCCCGTGCTTCTTGATCAGCGCTTCATACTTGAATCCCGGAGCACCCATGGGAATCTTCAAATCTTTTATCTCCTGCGAGCGTGATACCAGGCAACCATCGTTATTGGATAATACCGCCACCGGTTTCCCTACCAGCTTGGGATTAAAAACCCTTTCGCAGGAAACGTAGAAATTGTTACAATCCACCAGGGCAACAATGTTGTCCTGGCTAAGTCCGGTGGTGTTCATCTACTGCTTTTGCTATCCTTTATCATTTTGTGTCGTAAAAAATTCAGATTTAATCCTTATAAATGGAGTTTTATTTGCTGTCAAGCGGAATAATCAATGCAGCTTCGCGGTTCATGCACGCACAATTATTTGATTGACGCCATATCCCTTGCAGTTCTTTATGCCTGTATAAGGAGACTCGATGGAATATCAGCGAACCGGAAAGTACTTTGCCCAGGTGGCGGGTAGTCTGGAGCCGCATGCCAAAGCAGAATTGGAGAGCCTGGGAGCAAAAATCACCCAGGAAGTGCCAAGGGGCTTGCGTTTTAGCTGCAGCCCTGCCACGCTATACCGCATCATCTATACGTCCCGTTTGGCACAGCGGATTCTGGCCCCGCTCATCAGCTTCAAGTGCCACAGCGAGAATTACTTGTACGATCAGGCACGGCAGGGATTGCCCTGGCCGGAGCTTTTTGAGCTTTCCCAAAGCTTTGGCATCGAAAGCAACGTAAGTGCCAGCAAGATAGGCCATTCCCTCTATGCAGGACAGCTGGTTAAGGATGCCATTTGCGATGTTTTTCGCGATAAATACCAGCAGCGTCCGGATTTTAAAGCCAGCGGTGCGGATATCAATTTCAATCTGCATATCCGCGAAAATTGGGCAACGATTTCCCTAGATTTAACGGGCAGCATGCATAAGCGCGGTTATAGAGTGCAAAGCACCGATGCGCCTTTGCAGGAAACCCTGGCTGCGGCGATGGTAATGCTTTCTGGCTGGGATGGATCGCGTCCCTTGCATGATCCGATGTGCGGTTCGGGAACCATCCTGGCAGAAGCCTTGATGCGTTTTTGTGATATTCCCGCAGCATACCTTAGATCCAATAAAGAAATACGTTTTTTGCCAGATTTTGATCCCGAGCTGTGGGAGAGAACTGTTTCATGCGCCAATGCCAGGATAAAACCCCTGCCCCAAGGCCTTATCAGCGGTTCGGACATTCGCAGCGAAGTTATTCAAGCGGCAAGAGCGAATCTGGAACGCCTTCCCGGAGCAGAAAACATCTCTCTGGAAGTGAGCGCTTTTCAATCTCTGCCACGCCAAACGGGACGCTACATCATCACCAATCCGCCTTATGGAGTGCGGCTGGGCAATACCGCCACGGTTATCCAGCTCTATAACG
>JAGOGT010000166.1 GCA_017996595.1 Candidatus Cloacimonadota bacterium | reverse complement strand
GGTTTCAGGTGCCAGAAGAATTAAAAATTAAGAATTAAGAATTAAGACAACTGGGATATTGGCTCAAAGCTCTCTCTGATTCTGTGCTGCAGGCTGTCCATAGTATCCATTTCGTCCATATTGTCCACTGGCAATAGTAGCTCGTCCATCGTAAATCATACATCGTAAATCGTCCATCGTAAATCGTACATCGTAAATCGTAAATCGTACCCCCCCCCTCTTAATAGCATATCGCTCAGCTTTCATTTTTCATTTTTCATTCTTCATTTCCATGCGATCCCCGGGCATTTGCATGGGCATCACCTGGGCATCACATGGGCATCAAGAAAGTACTGGGCAAATTATCCCTCTATGCCACGGCGCTAATATTTTAGCTATTGGCATAAAAATTGCAAACTTAGCTTCTCTGTTGCTTATGATCTCTTCTTTTGAGCTAATTTACAGCAACAGGAGTATCTGATATGAAACCTGTAGTTTTACTGTGTGCGATGCTGTGCTGCGCCATGCTGTCCGGTCAATACACGCTGGTGGATACCAATCTGCCCGATCTTTCCGCTTCATATATATCCTGGGCGGATCTGGATAAAGATGGTGTTTATGACTTGCTCTTCGGTGGTGAAGAGGATTATATGCCGTCCATTCTCTATAACCGGATTTACCTCAGCAATGGCCAGGGCAATTTCACCGATCTCAGTGCCGGTTTCTTGCCCTATCAAATGGCTACTACTGCCTGGGCGGATTTTGACCGGGACGGATTTCTGGACTTCGTGATCATGGGCTATGCCGGCGCTGGAACCAGTCCCCTGCAGGTTTATCGCAATAATGGCAATTACACCTTCAGCATTGCTTTTTCGTCACCTTTTGGAGCGTTCAATGGCAGTATCGATACCGGAGATTACGATGGCGATGGCGATGAGGACATCCTGCTTTGCGGAGGAATAGACATCACCGGCTACACCAGGATTCTGCGCAATGACGGCATAGATAGCTTTGTAAATATCTCCCATCCCCTGCCGCAGGTGAAATACGGTGCGGCGAAATGGGTGGATTATGATCTGGATGGCGATCTGGATATCAGCATTTGCGGAGAGACCAATAGCGCTCCCTGGCGTACCACCAAACTATTTGTGAATACCCGCGGAGTTTATACAGATAGCGGGCTGAACTTCCCCGCTCTGAATAACAGCCTTTGGGAATGGACCGACCTCAATAACGACCGCTATCCAGACTTTTTGCTTTCCGGAAATAACGGCAGCGCTCCCCGCACTTATCTTTACTTAAATAGTGCCGGGCTTGGCTTTAGCAGCCTCACCCACAATCTTCCCAATCTTGACCATGCTGAGGCCACCTGGGGTGATCTGAATCTGGATGGTAGCCCCGATCTGGTGATCCATGGCTATAATGGCAGCGCTTTTATGGGAAGGTTATTTCACAATCTGGCATTGGGTATTTACGCCGAAATTGATGTTCCCGGACATATGGATTTACTTACCAATGGCGACATCACGATGGTGGATTTTGATGCCGATGCTGATCTGGATTTCTTCTACAGTGGCTGGATAGATGGTTGGCAGGATGAAGATTGCGCTTTGTATCAGAATAATATCGCTGCTACCAATGCGGTTCCGGAGCCCCCCACCGCCATCAATCTGAGTGTGGGAGAAAAGCTTACTTTTAACTGGACTGGTGCTACTGATGCGGAAACCCACGGCAATGCGCTCAGCTACAGGATGATGATGGGTACGTCTCCGGGAGCTTATGACGTTATCAGTCCCGGCTCGGACTATGAAACCGGCTATTCCTATCTGCCCCTGGCGGGAAAGCTATCCAATAAACTGGTCTTGTGGAATATCCCCAGCGGCACTTATTACTACTGCGTGCAGGCTATCGATGGCAGCAGGGTGGCCTCCCCCTGGTCTGCTATCCAAAACTTTAGCTGCCTCGCTCCGGGTAGTCCCTGGACGGGGAATGTGCCTTTCTCGGTTAGTTCTTCCGCTTCCTCGGCTTATATGCTGATAAATGAAGTGGGGCTAAGTGATCCCAGCCTGCCGCTTCAGCCGGATGGCTTTGGCAGTGCTGAAGCTTATGCCCTGAAGCTGACTGCCGATAGTGGCACTGCAAGCCTTAATCTCGAACTGGGCACTGGTATCTGGAATGCCTATGTGTATCATCACGGTAGCTGGACTCCCGCGCTTGGCAATCCCTTCAATGTGGAAACTGGAACTGCTTCTCTAAGCTTGCCGCAGTTTGGCTTTGGAGCCAAAAGCGAAGCCTTTGTGCTGGTGGGAAGGGATGAAAACACCCTGCCCGTGGAATTGACTGATTTCTTTGGCGCACAGCTTCAGAGTGGAGGGGTGATGCTTTCCTGGACATGGCTGGGCGATGTTCCCTTGCTGGGCTATCGGGTTTACCGTGCGGAAGTAAATGATCCCGCTGTGGCACTAATGCTTACGCCGGTGCTGATTCCGGCGCAGAATAGTCCCGAACCGGAACATTATACCTTCAGTGACAGTGAAGTGGAGATTCCGGGGGCTTATTACTATTGGCTGGAAGCGCAGTATCACAGCCATGCTTCGCTATTTGGCCCTGCCTATGTAACCCTTGATGAACCCGAAGGGGACTTGCTGCCCCAGGTTTTCAGCATAAGCAAAGCCTATCCCAATCCTTTCCGGCAGCAAACTCTTATCGATCTGGAGGTGAAGGAAGGACACCGCGGCTACCTCAGCATCTACAATCTGAAAGGCCAAAAGGTATTTACCAGGCTGTATAACGCCGGTTCCCACAAAGTAACATGGCAGGGAAAGGATATGCAGAATAAGCATTGTGCTCCGGGGGTATATATCTACCGCTTTAGTTCGGAAAGCTATAATCAGAGCGGGAAGATGCTGTATTTGGGAGATTAGCCGATAAATTGTCCTATGCTTGGCACCCAAGCCGCTTAGATTATCCTTATTCACCCAATACAAGTGAATCTTCAGGAGTACATCATGGAAGATATAAAAGGAATCAAGACCTTGGTTTTGAACCAGGGAACGCCACAAGAAATGCGTGAAAAGGTTCGGCACTACTTTCACCAGACCTTTACGATAGATGAGAAGCTTTATGATTTGATTGCCAGGGATGAGGGCTTCTACCTGCGTGCCGATCCCTTGCGTCATCCCCTGGTGTTCTATTTAGGACACACGGCGGTGTTTTATATCAATAAACTAAATATCGCCAGGATTGTCAGCACCAGGATAAATCCGGAATTTGAATCCATCTTTGCCGTAGGTGTGGACGAAATGAGCTGGGATGACCTGAACGAAGCGCATTACGCCTGGCCTGCCATTCCCGCGGTGAGGGAATATCGCAATCAGGTTCGCGCCTTTGTGGATGAGCTGATATCCACCCTTCCCCTGGACGAAAAGGGCATCACTTGGGATAGTCCCTGGTGGGCTATCATGATGGGCATAGAGCATCAGCGTATCCATCTGGAAACCTCTTCAGTGCTGATCAGGCAATTACCTATCTCCGAAGTGAGGCCTTTGGACTTCTGGCCTCTGTGTCCAGAGCAAGGTGAGGCTCCTGAAAATGCGATGCTGAAGGTGCATGGTGGAGAGGTCATGCTGGGCAAAGATTTCAGCGATCCCCTCTATGGCTGGGATAATGAATATGGCCACAAGAGCTTTACGATCGGCGCTTTCCAGGCTTCCCGCTATCTGGTGTCCAATGGGGAATTCCTTCAGTTCATGCAAGCCGGAGGCTATGAAACCCAGGAATATTGGACCGAAGAGGGCTGGAACTGGAAGAACTACCAGCAGGCAAGGCATCCCCGGTTCTGGTTACGAGCTGAGCATGGGGATTGGCAGCTGCGTACTATCGCCAGGATTATTCCCATGCCCTGGAATCATCCC
>JAGOGT010000165.1 GCA_017996595.1 Candidatus Cloacimonadota bacterium | reverse complement strand
AGCTACCGCTGCGGGATGTTTTCTCAAGGTGCTGCTGCAGAAGGGATTTCCCTGCTCTGTGATATGCAGGGTACCGATACTTATCAGGCCAGTACACTCGCCCAGGGAATGGGTTTCATCCGGGGTTGCGGGGCTTTGCTGGACTATTCTGGAGCCGATAACTATCTTCTGGGCAATAAATATCTGCACGCACCGCTGATGCCTAACGACTTCAGAAGCATGGGTCAGGGCATGGGATTTGGGGCCAGACCGGACTTTGCTGGTGGCTTGGGATTGCTGTATGACAAAGCAGGTAACGATCATTATCTGGGCGGAGTTTACGCTCAAGGTGTGGGCTACTGGTATGCCACGGGGATGCTGCTCGACGAAGCGGGAAATGATGTGTATAATGCCATTTACTATCCCCAGGGCTCCGGCATTCATCTGGCCTGTGGGATGCTCTATGATGGTGGCGGAGACGATGCCTATTACAGCCGCAATGGCCCCGGACAGGGTGCCGGACACGATTGGGCCATGGGGATGCTGATCGATGCGGATGGCAACGATGCCTATTCCATTCACGGCGGCAATGGCCTGGGTCTTAGCAATTCCGTGGGCATCTTTGTGGATAAAAAAGGCAACGACCGCTATGAACGCCAGGAAGCTCAGAACTATGGCAATGCTGCTTACGCCCGTTTGACCGGCGGATTGGGGCTCTTTTTGGATACCGATGGGGTGGATAGCTATCCTGATAGCGTGATGGCTAATGATAAAACCTGGGAAAAGGGAATTTACGGCATGGGCCGGGACCTCGATCTCTATCCTGATGAAAAGGTTGCCGAAACCGCTGCTAGCACCGACGAACCCCTTGTAGCTGCCGATGCTCCCATTGCCGATATCTTTGCTGCTGCCTCCGAATGGGAAGTGGGCAGCGCCATAGCCAGGGTAAAAGCAGCGCGGATAACCCTGAAAGAGCGCTCTGAAGAAGCTTTGGAATACATCACCAGGAACAAGCTGGATAGCCAGAGTGGCCTGGAATACCGCGCTCTGGAAGCGTTTTTAACCGATAATGAGGCATTTAAAGCCCAGCTCTTTGGCTTCGTGGAAGATGCGGATAGCCTGAAAGCCAAGAACGCCATGAGCCTGATTGCCGGAATTGGCGACAGCACCTTGATCGTCCCCATCCGGCACCATTTGGAAGCAAAGCGCTATATCACCGCCTGCATTTCGCTATTAGGCAGCATCAAATCCTCCGAAAGCGTGGCCATCCTCTCCGGCTATGCCTCTCACTCCAGCGAGCGTTACCGCTATCTTGTAGCCAGATCGCTGAGCCAGATCAAAACCCCCGAAGCCGCTGCTGCGCTGGAGAGCATGAAGGAAGACAAGAGCTTCCTGGTGCAAGCGCTGCTTCGCAATTTGCCAAAGGAAAAATTATGATAGAACCACGTACGCGTTTTGAGGAATACCTGCAATCGCGGGAATTGGCCTCCCTACCCCATTTAATGGGTAAATTCGATCACTTTCTGCACCTTTTATCCGCAGCCAATAAGAATGTAAATCTGGTATCGCGGAACATCCCCGTGGATAAATACTGGCTGCAGCATTTCCTTGACAGCCTGCTTGTCCTGGAATGTTTGGAACTATCGGGAAAAAGCGTTATGGACTTCGGCTGTGGCGGTGGTTTACCCGGAATTCCGCTAAAGCTGGCAGTACCGGATTTTTCTCTGGTGTTGCTGGATTCTGTGCAAAAGAAGACCCATCTGGTGCAGGAATTTGTTTCCGCGCTAAGTCTTGCGGATACGGCAGTAGTTTGCAGCCGTCTGGAAGATTATGCGTTTACGGCCCGGCGTCCCAGTTTTGACTATATTCTGTGCAGAGCCGTGGCCCTGGAAGAAAGGTTTGTGGCACCGCTACGCAGGCTGCTGAAGCCTTCGGGGATGCTGGTGATGTATAAGGCGCAAAAGCTGAATGATCTGGATAACATCAAGCACGAGATTCTGTGGGAAACTACAGATGCCGATCTGGGTTTGCGTCGCTTTGCCGGGATCAAACAGCGTGACCTGATGATGCGCTGAGTGCAAAGGCTCAATATTATAAAAGGATTAGCATGGCGAAGATTATTACGATCGTGAACCAAAAAGGAGGAGTGGGTAAAACCACTACTGCCGTTAACCTCGCTGCCGGATTGGCAGTGCTGGAAAAGCGTACCCTCTTGATAGATTTTGATCCCCAGGGTAATGCCAGCAGTGGCGTGGGGATAGACAAGGAAAAGCTGGAACTGCAAGTGTATGACGCCCTTATAGGCCGTGTCCCGATCCAGCAGACCATTTTGCCTACCACCACCGAAAACCTCTGGTGCGTACCCGGCAATATCGATCTTACCGGTGCAGAGATCGAACTGGTGCACGAATTTGCCCGCGAACATAAGCTGAAAGAAGCGCTGCAGCCGATCCTGAATGACTATGATTTCATCCTTATCGATTGCCCTCCTTCGCTGGGACTGCTCACCGTGAATGCCATGACTGCCAGTACCGATGTGCTGGTTCCTATTCAGTGCGAATATTATGCCCTGGAAGGAGTTAGCCAGCTTCTCACCACCATCCGCCTTATCCAAAAGAACCTCAATCCCTCTTTGGGCGTGATCGGCATCCTGCTTACCATGTTCGATAAACGCGTAAATCTCTCCACCCAGGTGGCCAAGGAAGTGCACCGCTATTTCAAGGAAAAGGTTTTCCGCACCATCATCCCGCGCAATATCAAGCTCACCGAAGCTCCCAGTTTTGGTAAACCCATCTTTTTGTATGACATCCGTTCGCCGGGAGCTATGAGCTATCTGAATCTGGCCACGGAAGTGATCGACCGCAGCAAGCAGGGGAGCTAACTATGAACGAACGTCTGGGCCGCGGCCTATCGTCCCTCATTCCCGATCAGGAAAGCAGCACCACTCCGCAAACGGGCATAGGCGTGCTGCCAATCTCGCAGATTCATCCGAATCGCTATCAACCCCGTAAAAGCTTCGATACCTCTAAACTCAGCGAACTGGCCGAGTCGATCAAAGAAAATGGCATCATCCAGCCGCTCATCGTTACCAAAACCTCCGCCACGGAATATGAACTGATAGCAGGGGAGAGGCGCTTGGAAGCAGCCAAACTGGCAGGCCTGGAAAAGGTGCCGGTGGTGATTCGCAGTGTCTCCAAAAAGGAACAGCTCCAGCTGGCGATCATTGAAAACATTCAGCGGGAAGACCTTAATCCCATGGAAGAAGCGCTGGCCTACCAAACCCTGGCGGCAGATTTTGAGCTTACTCATTCCCAAATCGCCCAAACTATGAGCAAAGACCGTGCCACCATCACCAATAGCATCCGCCTGCTGAAATTGCCGGATGAAGTGAAGATCATGGTGGCGGAAGGTACTATGAGTTCTGGCCATGCGCGCTGCGTGCTGGCGGTGGAGCCTGAATATCAGAAGAGCTTTGCCGATTTTATCATCAAGTATAAGCTCACCGTCCGCCAAGCCGAAGAAAAAGCCAAAAGCTATGTGCAAAGCCTGCAAAAACAGGAAGAAACGGTAAAACGCACCAGCCTGACCCGCAGCTTCGAACAGGAACTATTAAGCGCTCTGCATCTGAAGGCCACGGTGCGCGAAAACAAAGGCCGCGGCAAGATTACCCTGGAATACAAGAATCAGGAAGAATTGGAGCAGTTTAAGAGCATTCTGGAAAAACTGAAAGGATAGGCGTCAGGTTTCAGACGCCAATGGGAAGACGAGCAGGAGTCATTCATCCCACAAAGCAGGAGTCATTCAGCCCTCTGTAAACAAAGACTTTAATGGATTTTATCCGAGCTTAAGGACTAATGCGTAGGCAGTTACAGTGCAATAACCGCATTAGTCCTTTGCTCTCATAAACTGTTAAAT
>JAGOGT010000164.1 GCA_017996595.1 Candidatus Cloacimonadota bacterium | reverse complement strand
TATTGGATTACATAGATTTGGGTGGTGGCTTTGCCTCGGGAAATACTTTGATAGATCAATATACTCCCGGAGAACTGGCCTCCCCCTCCTTCGAGCAATATGCCGAAGCCATCGGTAAGGCTTTCAATGCCTCGCCCTATGTGAATGAACATCATCCCCGCCTGGTGCTGGAAACGGGAAGGGTGCTCATCGATGAATCAGGCTATCTGATTGCCCGCGTGATCGGTAAAAAGAACCTGCCGACCGGTGAACGCGCTGTGATCCTGGATGCGGGGGTTAATATCAATATCACCGCCTGGTGGTATAAGCAACGCGTGGTGCCTACCAAGCCCTTCCCCGGCAGTTATCAGAATACCGTGTTCTATGGCCCGCTCTGCATGCAGATCGACGTGATCCGCAGCGCCATGCCTTTCCCGGATTTGTATTATGGTGATACCGTGCTCATTTCGCCTGTGGGAGCATATAACGTTACCCAATGGATGCAATTTATCGAATACCGTCCAAACGTAGTGCTGATCACCGAAACCGGCAAAGTGGAGCTGATCAGGGAAAGGGAAAACTTGAACGATATCATCGGCAAGGAATATATTCCGGAGCATCTGCGCAGGGTATGACCTTGGCGATGAAGAGCAGCTTTGGCGTTTTTAAGGCTCTGGGCAGCATAATGCTGGCCATTCCGCATGCCTATGCCTCGATATTGTTTTCCGATTCCATCCTCCTGGGCTTGATGCTGCTCTGCGTAACCATGCTATCACCCGTGGTAGGATTGTCGGGATTGCTGTCTCTGATAGTGGCCATCGTGGTCTCACGCAGCCTGGGCTTCGAAAGCTGGGAATCGCGAAGTGGGATTGCAGCCTTTAACAGCCTGGTAATTGGCATGGCAGTGGGCTACTATTACCCGATGGTGATGATCGTGAATACACCGCTCTTTTACCTGGGTTTTCTGGCAATGGTGTCGCTATTCACGCTGCTTTTATATCTGCTGATCAGCTATTTATCGCTCACTTATTTCAGGTTACCCGCCATGAGCCTGCCTTTTTCGATCATGGCGATGCTGCTCTGGGGATTCTTTGCCCGGGCCGGATATCTATCCAATTACCCCTTCGACAAACTCTTGCTGATGGGCACGGTGCCACAGTTACCGGAATTCTGGCGAATGTTCTTTGTCAGCATGGGCTCCATTTTCTTCACTCCCGAGGTAGCGGCAGGCATGCTGGTGGCATTGGCTTTGCTGATTATCACACGCATTGGCTTTGTTTTAGCGCTTTTGGGATGGACGATTAGCTACCAACTGATGCTGCTGCTTGGCGCTCAGCCCGGAACGGGGATGTTTTATCCCGGCTTTAATGGCATCCTCATCATGTATGCCATCGGGGGAATCTATCTGCTGCCCGGCAAAACTTCCTGGCTGCTGGCCGCTTTTTCCACGGTTCTGGGCATCCTCATCATCATGCTTTTCAATCTTACTTACTACCACTTTAATGCCTTCACGGGGCTCTATACCCCGCTGGCAGTGCCGGTTTTTGCCTTCCCGCTGAATATTGTGGTGCTGCTGGTGATCTTCACTTTGCGGCTCAGGATTCGCACTGCCAAGCCGGTGATGAACGATTTTGGGGTTTATAATCCCGAAAAAGCCCTGCTAACCTATCAGGAACGGCACAAACGCTTTTCCAGCCTGGGTATTCCCCAGTTTGCGCTTCCTTTGCAGGGAGAATGGACTATCACCCAGGGACATCAGGGTAGCCAGACGCATAAGCTGGATTGGGCTTATGCCTGGGACTTTGAAATGCAGGATAAAAGCGGTAAACCCTATGCGGAGAACGAACTGCAGCTTTCCGACTATCTGGCCTATGGCAAGCCGGTGTATGCCTCTGCCCCGGGCTACGTGGCCTCCGTGCTGGATGGCGTTCTGGATAACGTGATCGGCCAGATGAACCTCAAAGAGAACTGGGGAAACTATCTGTGCCTGTCCCACGGCTATGGACTTTACAGCTTCTATGGGCACCTGAAGCAGGGAAGCATCAAAGCCAAAGTGGGTGATTACCTCAAGCAGGGCGAAAAGCTCGGCATCCTGGGTAATTCGGGACGCTCCTTCCGTCCCCATCTGCATTTCCAAATCCAGCTTGGCCCCGAAGCAGGCAGCCGCACCCGGCTCTCCCACCTTATAAATTACAAGCTGATCAGGCCCAATCAGGCTCCCCGCTTCATCGGCAGCGGTATCCCCAAAGAAGGGGACACCCTCGCTGCTCTCATCCCGGAAGCACATCTGCAAAGCATTATGGGCCTGCAAGTGCAAAATGAACAGCAGCTTACGGTAACCTATGGCAAGCGCAGCTTCAGCGAAACCTGGAAAACTGAGCTCAGCTTCTGGGGCGCTTTTTACCTCAAATCCAGCCGCGGCAGCACCCTGGAATTCAGCATCCATAATGGCATCTACAATGCCTTATCCTTCTCAGGCAAAAGGAATAACGCCCTGGCTGCCTTTGCCCTCATCATCAACCGCCTGCCCTATAGCGACAAGCAGGAACTTTACATCGAGGATGAGCCTGCCATGTCGGTGATTCTCCATCCCGTTTTCCGCCATCTGGTGCTGCTTTTCAGTCCGCTGGCCACCATGGTGAAGGCCTGCACCAAGTCCTCCATCTCCACCACCCGCGATCAAATCACCATTAAAAGCGACATCCATTACTGCATCCTGGGAATTAAATTCACAGGTTTCAACGGTAGCATCAGTATCAATAACTATAAAAACATCAACGGGCTTTCCCTTTATCGGGGCAAAAAACTGATTCTGGAAGCCCGGGGAGAAAATACATGAAACACTTAGCTCTTGTCATAATCCTCATCAGCCTCTCCGGCCTGCTTATGGCTCAGGCCAAATCCACCATCTCCGATAGCTACAATGCCGAAACGGCAAAGAATTACACCCGCTCTCTGCAGATCATGGAAGAAATCAGCGCCAAAGATCCCGATGATGCCTTCTACACCCTGCGTATCGCCTGGCTGCAATATCTTTTGGGACGCTATAACGACGCCATCAAAAACTATACCAGATCCAACAATGCCTCCTCCAGCCTCGATGCCCAAACCGGTATCCTGAATTGCTATCTGGCGCTGGGCAAATGGAGCGACGCCAAAGCCCTGGCCGATCAAATCCTCAAAAGCCATCCCCAGAATGTCGTGATCCTGGGCAAGGCGGCCTATGCATCCTATATGATGCAGAATTACCGCGCCACTGCGGACTATTATCTCGGCATTATCAAAATCACCCCCTGGGACATGGAAAGCCTTGGCTACCTGGTTAATAACCTCTATCTGGCCAAAGATGTGGATAATGCCAAAAAGCACTTTGCCCGCCTGAAGAAATACTATCCCGATTCACCCATGGTGAAGGAATATAACAAACTTCTGGGTTCCTGATGCGATATCTGATCCTGGGGTTAATGCTGCTGCCCTTGCTGGCTGTAGCGCAGGTTTTCGAGCCCTTTAGCGGCTATAATACTCCGGATTCGCAGGCCAAAATCCTGCAGGAACAGGCCATCCTCAGCTTCCAGCAGGGTAACTATCCTCAGGCAGAAATGCAGTACCGCGCCCTATTCAGCTTAGAGCCCCATAATCAGCAAGCCCTGGATGGCCTGTTTTCTGCCTGGGATGCCCTGGGAAAGTACCGGGCTATTCTAAAGCTGGTGAAGAAGCTTGATAAAGCAGATTCGGAGCTTGTAACGGCAAATTACAAGGCATATGCCTTGTTGCAGCTTTCCCGCCTCCCTGAAGCACGGCATGAGTATACCCAAGCCCTGAAGTCCAATCCGGGTGACTTATTATCCAATTGGTATTCCTGGAATGGATTGGGATACACCTACAAAGCTCTCGGGGATTACTATAAGAGCGAAATGTATTTCACT
>JAGOGT010000163.1 GCA_017996595.1 Candidatus Cloacimonadota bacterium | reverse complement strand
ACGATATCCCGCACTTCATCACCCACATAAATAACGTCCGAAGGCTTCAGATCGTGCTTCTTCAGCTGTTGCAGAATGCGGCGGTGCTTTTTCAGGATACCAGAAGTTCCCTCCACCCATTGAAAGGCTGTAATCCTATGGTTATTAAGGAAATAGTAGAGGTTTTCGTTGGAATTGGAACTAAGCAGCGCCATGGGGACATCCATTTGGGAGAGAGTATCCAGCATTTGCGGGATATTAGGGTAGGGAGTTAGCTCATGTATGAGGTGTCGATATTCCACCAAAGCCTTGCTAATTACCCCAGGGATCTTATAAAAAGGGACGCCAAGCTCTTTGATTACCTTGGTTACGGGCATGCCACGGAAACGGGTAAAATCCTCATCAGTGAAGCCTTTATGCCCATAGAGGGGGGCGATGCGATTGGCAATCTTAGTTCCCAGATGGATGGAATCGGCGATAGTGCCATCAAAATCGAAGAGCAGAAAGGGCTTCATGGCTTTTTTCGCTTATGTTCCAGCACCAATTGATAGGCTTCGGAGTGGCTCAAAGAATAGCTTTGGCATAGCTCACGGCATATCTCTTTGGACTTCAAGCCCTCATCAGCCAATACGGAGATCACTTCCTGGATGGTCTTTGCACTTACTTCTGCTTTGGGTAGCGGTTTTTTGCCCTCGATAATAACTACAAATTCACCCTTCAGGGTAAGCTTATCATCTTCCAGAAGCTCTTCCGCAGTGCCGCGAAGCTGCTCTTCATAAAGCTTGCTGATCTCCCGGGCGATGCAGATTTGCCGGTTTCCACAGGCATCCCGAAGGTCTTTCAGAGTATCTTTCAGGCGGTGCGGAGCTTCGTAAAGCACGCTGGGATAGGGATAAGCAGCAATTTCTGCAAGCTTGGCAAGCTTCTTTTGCCTGGTTTGGGGAAGGAAGCCAATAAATTGAAATTGGGAGCTATCCATTCCGGAGGAAGTAATAGCCGGAATCAAAGCTGTAGCCCCAGGCAGGGCAAGCACCTTGATGCCTTTGGCAACAGCGCTTTCCACCAGTTTCCCGGAAGGATCGCTAATCCCCGGAGAGCCGGCGTCGGAAACCACCACCAGGTCCTTACCATCCTCCAAATGCCTTAGCAATAGCTCTTCACGCTGTTTTTCATTGAATTTGTGAAAGCTGATGAGCCTGGCGATGGGAATCTGGTAATGATTAAGGAGGAAAGCGGTTTTGCGGGTGTCTTCGCAGGCGATAAGACTGGCGCTGCGCAGGATATCAAGGGCTCGCAGGGTGATGTCTCCCAGGTTTCCGATGGGGACGGGAACCAAGTAAATCACCCCGCAAGCCATTTATTACCTTAGATTAATTTCAGTTCTTTGCCGACTTTCTTGAAGGCAGCGATGGTGGTATCCAGATCTTCACGGCTATGCGCTGCGGAGAGCTGAACTCTGATGCGGGCTTTGCCCTTGGGCACCACAGGATATACAAAGCCGATCACATACACGCCTTCTTTCAGGAGCATATCGGCCATGCGAATCGCCAGAGGCTCGTCATAGAGCATCACGGGAACGATGGCGGTGTTGCCTTCCACGATGTCGAAACCGGCAGCGATCATTTCCTTGCGGAAGTAGGTGGCATTATCCCAAACCTTGTCGCGCAGTTCGGGGGAACGGGACAGCATTTCGATCACTTTCAGGCTAGCGCCCACGATGGCAGGGGCCAGAGTATTGCTGAACAGATAGGGACGGCTTCTTTGACGCAGCAGTTCGATGATCTCTTTGCGTCCGGAAGTGCAGCCGCCATTACCGCCGCCCATGGCCTTACCAAAGGTGGTGGTGATAATGTCGATACGGTCGGTAACTCCCCAATATTCAGGGGTTCCGCGTCCGGTTTTGCCAATGTAACCGGTGGCATGGGAATCATCCACCATCACCATGGCATCGTATTTATCGGCCAGATCGCAAATCTTGTCCAGGCGGGCAATGTCGCCATCCATGGAGAATACGCCGTCGGTGCAGATAAGGCGATACTTGAGGTCTTTAGATTCCTTCAGTGCGGTTTCCAGTTCATCCATATTGGAGTGTTTGTAGCGATAGCGTTTGGCCTTGCAAAGCCGCACACCATCGATGATGGAGGCGTGATTCAGTTCGTCGGAAATGATGGCGCAGTCTTCGCCCAGGATGGGTTCAAAAACACCGCCATTGGCATCAAAGCAAGCCGCATAGAGGATGGTGTCTTCCATGCCCAAAAACTTGGACATAGCATCTTCCAATTGCTTGTGAATGTCTTGAGTGCCGCAGATAAAGCGAACGGAATTAAGGCCATAGCCCCAGTCGTTCATGATGTCCTGAGCAGCCTTGATCACCTCGGGATTGTTTCCCAGGCCAAGGTAATTATTGGCGCAGAAATTCAGGGATTTACCGCCGCCTTTCACGCCGATCTTGGCGCCTTGGG
Organism: Candidatus Cloacimonadota bacterium; assembly: GCA_017996595.1. GTDB lineage: Bacteria > Cloacimonadota > Cloacimonadia > Cloacimonadales > Cloacimonadaceae > Cloacimonas. The sequence continues at coordinate 1,493 of JAGOGT010000163.1, read as the reverse complement.
GGGTAGTTAAAATACGTTCATTTTTGTAGAGCCCTTGTTCTTTGAGTTCTACGAATAGCTTTTGCAGGTCTGTTTTGATCTTGCCGTAGGCCATTTTGTTCCTCACTTTGTCAGAATATGATTATTTTTTGGCTACTTTTTGGAGCGCATGCAATCAGTCAATAGAAAAATGGGAATGCCCCTCAGGAAATCCACACACCCTGGCATATCTTTTTCCATGCGCTGCCCATGTGATGCCCATGCTTTTGCCTGGTGATCGCATGGGCATCTCATAGTAAATGTATATGTACCAATCCTTAGAGTGCTTAGTTACTCTGTAGCATCGTGAGCTGATAATGGCTCCTGCCTGGCATATCGCCGCTTCAGTCCGTGGCGAGGATTCTGAAAAACCTCCTTAAATAGCTTCCGGGAGTGCTGAAGAGTCCATTTCCGGCGCAGCCCAGCGGCTCAAACGCGCCATCAAACATATCGGAGTGCTCAATGATGTAGTCATTGGCCTCGGGAATTAAATCCCAGCTCAGGAAGGCGGAAGTTCCAGAAGCATAAGCAGATACATTCTGCGGTATGGCCAGCGCTGCACCCTGGGGGACAATGCGGATATTATCAATTGCTGCAGGAGTTTGCGCGCCACCTCCCCCGTCATTATGCCAGCTAAAGATCAGCCTTCTGGTCTGTCCGGCCAGGCTGGGATCCAAATCAAGGGACACCATTTGCCACAGCGCAGCGCCGGAATACTCCGTCCCGATCTGGCCAAGCGTGAAATACTCGCCTGCCACAGGTACAAAGCTGGTATCGGTGATATGCACGCTGAGGTAATCAAAACCTGCTTCCCCCATAGATTTCCAATTGAATTTCAGGCGCCATCCCGTTATGTCTGCGGGGAAGATAACATCATGATAGAAGTGCACATAAGAGCTGCTACTGAGGCTGTAGGAATTCGTGGTGCCGTTATCATGGCTGATGTAGGCGGAATAGCTATTGCGATATGGCGCGGCGGTGCCAAGCTGCCATTTGTTCACTTGGTTTTCATTCAGCGTTATCCAATCTAGCCAACCTTCCTCAAAGTCCATTACAAAGGGCGGCTCCAGGGGCCCAATGCCGCGTCCGGACAGGGGAATCTCGTTCAGGTTGCGGCCGGTGACATTATCGATGATGTTCAGGGTCGCAGTTTTTATTCCCAGGCTCAGCGGGCTGAAATTCACGTAGATCGTGGCCGTAGCCTGAGGAGCGATGATCAGATCGGAATTGGGATCGGTGAGCGTGAAATGGATGGCATCCGCACCGCTGAGATAGATAGATCCTTGATTGATAATGAGATCGGCATCTCCGGCATTGGTGATGATAAATGCTTGGGCATCGCTAAGGGTTCCGGAGGCTACCATGCCATAATTCCAGGAAGGGGGATCGATGGAGAAAACCGGACTGGGAATGTATTCGCGGAGTGTGATATCATCCAGGCTGAGGAAATTTGTGGGGGTGCTGCAGATGCCATT
>JAGOGT010000162.1 GCA_017996595.1 Candidatus Cloacimonadota bacterium | reverse complement strand
CTGAACACGGGCATCATCCTCTCGATTATAGCCGCGATCACCTTTGGGTTCTACACCGTGCTCACCAAATCGGCTGTATCCAAATATGGCAATTTCTTTACCAATTCGCTGTCTTTCCTGATGGGAGGATTGGTGCTAACGATTGTTAACCTTCTGATAGGCAAGCCCATGGGATTCAGGCTAAGCGCTTCCAACATCCTTTTTATGGCGCACTTGGGTTTGATCGTAACCGGCTTGGCCTATCTGCTATACTTCGAAGGGATGAAGAAGATCGGGGCTGCCCGGGCATCGGTTTATTTCTTTTTGAAGCCAGCTTTGGCCACGCTGCTGGCCTACTTTATTTTGCATGAGCGGCTGGGTATGTGGCAGCTGGTGGGCATTGCCTTCGTGATGATTGGTCTGGGCAGGGATCTTATTTTTCAATTGTTTAGGTACAAACAGAAATAGCTTCATACATTTGCATCACTAGCATCTAGCATCCAATTATTTGTTAACAAGACGCAAATGACTTGTGCAACATTACTTTATCACCTTGCCTTAAATAGATGCCCGGGCGACGACCATGTGACGACCATGTAAATGCCCGGGGATCGCGTGGGGGTAACAAGATTATCGTGTTCAGGATGAAGTAGTTATCTACGCACTCTGTTCAGGCCTATACGCACTGTTTCGCCAAACATTCCCCACAGTTGCAACCAATCATCCTTTTTGGGGATCAGGTATTTTAGCATCTGATTGCCGCTGGCTTGGTGTTCATAGGCAATAATCAGCACAAACCACAAGAGATAGGCAACACTGGTGGCAAAGGCCGCTCCATACATGCCCCATACAGGGATGAGCAGCAGATTCAGCCCAATATTTACCACCAGGGCAATGGCGGGCAGAATGATGCTAACGAGGGGGAAACCCTTGCTATTAAGATAGTTATTGAAAAGCGAACCAAAGCTAAGCCCGTAGCTGGCGGGGATCAACCATAGATATGAATAGTAGGCAGGCACAAATTCCACGCCGAAAACCACCCGCAGCATGATCTTCCCCAGGAGAATAAAGCCCAGATTCGCAATGCTGAGAAACACGACAAATACCAGTAGCATCTTCTTCATCATCAGCCATTTGGCCTTGTCATCGGGAGTATCTGCCAGCTTCACCAGCAGCAGGCTGCCCACAAGATTGGAAAGCACCTGCAGCATATCCACGATGTGCCCGGCCAAAGAATAGATGCCCACCTCGGCATAGCCGCGGAGTTGCTTCAAGATGATCACATCCACCCTGATCAGCAATAAAATAAACAGCGAAGAGATAAATACGCGCAGGCCAAAACCATAGGACTTGCGAATGAAAGCCAGATCTAGTTTCCCCAGCCAACCGCGCCAGTTGCTGTGCCAGGCAAGATACAGAAATGCCAATAGCGGCGCTAAAACCCCCGCTGCCAAAGCATAGGAAAGGCGGTCTTGGCCCAAAGCGCCAAAAAATACCGTGGCCATCAGCGCAAAGCCTACAAAGCTATTCAGAAAATATCCCACCGAGCTGTGATAGATGTCGTCCAAGCCCACAAACAAGCTCTGAACTTGCATAAGCACCTTGGAAACGGTGATGAAGCCCACAAAATAGATGATATACAGTAAGCTGAAATCGAAATCCAGAATCCGGCTCCACAAGCGGAGGAAGGCTAGCCCCAGAAAACCCAGAATCGCCGTTTCTGCGATGAAGGTGAGCATCGACCACTTCAGCAGCGTATCGTACTTTTCGGGATACTTGCGCACCAGATAGGGATAGCTGCGAAAGAGACCCATATCCAAAATCATCCACCCAAAACTGCCGATGGTGATCAGATAGCCCTGCCTGCCTTTGAGATCCACTCCCAGATAGCGCGTGGAAACCCAGCCCATCAGAAACGACAACACCAGCACCACGCTGCGAAAGCTGCTGCTGAGAATGATGTTCTTTTTCAGGTTTATTTCTGCCATCAGGCTTGGTTCACTCTTATGATCATCGGGCTGCACATTGCTATTGAGGCTGCTCCTTATATTTATCAGCCCAGCTTTGGCGGCAAGCGGAAAAAAGTCAAGCAAGAAAATGGATATTGTGCATTTTAGCTTGACAGAATCATTTCTTTGGCCACATGGTTTGCGATATGAATGAGATCTCAGCCGCCCAAGGAATCTGTTTGTGCCCGGTGTAAATTGCCTGATCTGCCCCACGGAAATATCCGCAAAGGCAAAGCCGCCTGTGCTTTTGCTTGCGCAGGAGCGGCAGAAGCTTTTTCCACATTTCAGCACTAATACTTCGCTGCCTGGCCCTCACGCGCTGTGCTACACTGAAACGCATCAGAATTATGGCATCAATTTCCTTAAGCAGGGGGATTGGGAAATCTGGCTGGAATATCAGAATGAATCCCCGATAGATCAGAATATCTGGCAATTGCTCTTGAATTTTGAGGGTGAAGCTCCCCCCAAGCTTGATCTTAAGAAGCTATGGGAGCAGCATCTTGGCTCTATCCCCGCTAGTTTTTTTGTTGTGGCGCTGAATAACGCCAAAAAGCTCTGTGTTTTTGCCAATGACGCACTGGCCAGGCTGCCAGTGTATCTCTTTCATGATGAGGAAATGCTTATCCTTGCCCGCGACCTTGGCTTCCTTAAAGCCATCCGCAGCGAACTTCAGCCTGATCCCCTTTACCTTAGCCTTTACACCGCCTTCGCCTATATCCCCGGTCATGGCAGCTTTTATAGGGAAGTGGATACCCTGCAAGGAGCTACGCTGGGGGTGTATAATTGGGAACTGAAGCAACTGCAAAGCTCCGCAATCCCAGAATTGCGTTTTCCCCAAACCCATCGTAAAGGCACTCGCAAGCTGCGTTTGGAGCAATTGGCGGCGGCTTTTGAAACTGCCCTGATCCGCCAAAGCGGCGATAAGAAAGTACTATGCAGCCTCAGTGGCGGATATGATTCCCGGGCCATTGCTGCAGCCTTGTCGCGGCAAAATATGCCCTTTACAGCTATCACCTACCGGGATCGCGATAAAACTGCCGACGAGGATCTTAAGGTATCGCAGCAGCTGGCCAGGCTATTGAAGCAAGAACATCAGGTGCTGGAACTTACCGCAGCAAGCGCCAGTGATATCGCCAGACTATACTCCCTGAAGCAAGGCCTGAACTACTTCGGAGTAACCTTTCTGATAGAATACCTGGAGCATGTGTCCCAGGCTCATCCCTATCCCAGCGTATTTTTTACCGGTGATGGCGGCGACAAGGTGATGCCATGCCTGCTACCGGAACGTAAACTGCATACCGATAGCGAATTATTGGTATATCTGCTGGGCAAGAACTGCATCTTTTCCCTGGCTGAGGCCTGTATGTGCTTTGATCTTCCTCTCAGCCAGGCTCGGGACTATTTGCTGGAAGTATTGAACAGCTATGGAAGCATTAGCCGCAATGAGCAATACAAACGCTTTATGCTCAGCGAAAGGGCAGGCCGCTGGCTCTTCGAGGGTGAAGACCGCAATCGTGCCTATGTGCATACGGAAAGCCCCTTTTATGATCTCGATTTCTACCGTATGGCCCTGCAAATCCCCGATAATTGGAAGCAAGGGAAGCAATTCTACGCGCAGTTAATCCGCTATCTGCATCCCCAGTTGGCTAAGATTAATATCGCCGGAAGCAAAGAAACTCCTTATATGCTTTCATCGCAGTTTCTTGCCTGGAGTTTACAAACCTACCGCAAACTGCGTTATGAATATCTTTCTAAGGCTCCCTCAAGCCCTGTAACCCTTTTTCCCGGCCACGCACAGATTGCCCAGCGGATATTGAATTATCGTGGCAATAGCTGCGTGCAAAGCGTTCTAAACAAGCCTGAGCGCATGCTCAACCCGGATTACCTGAACAGCCTGTCCCGTAGCCAAATCTACACCCTTTACACTGTTCTCGCGGTGATTAGCGATGAAATATAGCTTATTC